>JBDTLN010000161.1:0-5711 GCA_039934795.1 Bauldia sp.
TCGCGTAATCCGTACAGCAGGTTCGTTGCCGGCGTGTAAGGAAAATAGCCGGACTTGTTCGGCCCGAACATCTCGTCCCAGCTCCAGTACGAGCGCGGCAGTTTCGCCGAGGCCGACGCGCGCAAGGCTTTTTCGCTGATTGCGTTGAACGACAACCCGGGCGGCAGCATCAGGCCCTTCTGCGAACCGGCCACGGTCACATCCACGCCCCATTCGTCATGCCGGTAATCAATGGAAGCCAGCGACGAAATGGTGTCGACCATCAGCAGTGCCGGATGCCCGGCACGATCGATGGCTTTACGTACCAGTGCGATCCGGCTGGTGACACCGGTCGAAGTTTCGTTGTGCACCACGCAGACCGCCTTGATGGCGTGCGCCTTGTCTTCCACCAGCTTTTGTTCGATCAGCGCCGCATCGACGCCGTGCCGCCAGTCGCCGAGGGAATCGATGCGCTGGTCATCATTCCGGACTTCGGCAAGGCCCAGCTTCCCTCGCTGAAGGCGGCGACTGAAGCCGGCGTCAAGGTCGTCGCCTGGGCGGCCGACCCCGGCGGCAAGCCGGGCGAGGATTACGTTGCCTATGTCGACTGGGACCAGGTCGATGCGGGCGCCAAGTGGGGCAACTGGATCGCCAAGGCGATTGGCGGCAAGGGCAACATCATCTTCCTCGGTGGCCCTCCCGGAAACCCGGTGAGCGCGAACTCGCTGGCCGGCGTCAAGACCGCCCTCGACAAGTTCCCCGACGTCAAGATGCTGACCGGCTACGCCGACTGGCCGGTGACCAACTGGGACGCGGCGCTCCTCCAGAAGACGCTGACCGCGCTCCTTGCCAAATACCCGCAGGTCGACGGCATCATCAACGACTCGGACGGCTTCACCGGCCTTGGCGTGCTGCGCGCCTACGAAGCCGCCAACAAGCCGCTGGTGCCGATCGCGACGCTCGAAGGCAATGAGTTCGGCTGCGAGTTCGCCAAGCTGAAGCCGAACAATCCGAAGCTCGAATACGGCACGCTGTCCGCCCGTACCTGGATGGGCCGTGTCGCCGCGCGCAAGGCGATCGCCGCGGCGCAGGGCCTCGAGAACCACGAGCCGGACGTCTACAAGCTGCCGGTCTACGAGGACAGCCTCGCCGGCATCATGCCGAAATGCGATTCGGCCCAGCCGCCGGATGCGTTCATCTCGGTCGTCCTCACGCCCGAGCAGCTCGAGCAGTACGGCAAGACCGAGTAGCGCCACCGATGACTGCCCGCGTCGTTCTCGGCCTGTCGAACGTCACCAAGACGTTCCCCGGCGTAACCGCCCTCGACGGCGTTTCCCTCGAAGTCGTCGAAGGGGAAGTCCATGCGTTGCTGGGCGAGAACGGTGCGGGCAAGTCGACCCTGATGGCGATCGCCGCCGGTGCGATGGCGCCCGATTCGGGCATCGTCGAGATCGGCGGCAGCCGGCTGACGGAGGCCTCGCCGCTCGTCGCGCAGGCTTTCGGCATCGCCGTTGTCTACCAGCACACCTCGGTTCTCGACGACCTCACGGTCGCCGAGAACCTCCTTTATTGCGTGCCGCCGGAGCGGCGCGCCACCGCGTCCAGCCAGACCGAATGGATCGCGGCGCAGCTCGCCGCCGTCGGCGCGACCTTCGACCGCCGCACGCTTGTCGGCCAGCTCTCGACTGCCGAACGCCAGCTCGTCGAGATCGCCAAGGCGCTTGCCCTGCAGCCCAAGGTCCTCGTCCTCGACGAGCCTACCGAGGCCCTCACCGCGGTCGAGACCGAACAGCTCTTCGCCCAGATCGAGAAGATCAAGTCGCGCGGCACGGCGATTGTCTACATCTCGCACCGGCTGCCGGAAGTGCGCCGCGTCGCCGACCGCGTCAGCATCCTTCGCGACGGGCGGTTCCGCGGAACGTTCGATTCGGCAGGCGTCTCCGAAGAGGACATCCTGGCGCTCATCATCGGCCGTTCCATCGAGCGCGCTTTCCCCGAAAAGGGCAAGCCGGTCGGCGACAAGCCGCCGGTTCTCGTCGCCCGAAAACTGTCGAGCCGGGTGCTGCAGGGGGTCGACCTTGACGTCCGCCCCGGCGAGATCGTCGGTATCGCCGGCGTCGAGGGCAACGGCCAGCGCGACTTTCTCCGCGCCCTTGCCGGCCTTGAAGCGGCGAGCGGCGCGGTGACGGTCGACGGCAAGCCGGTCCGCCTTTCCGATCCGGTCGCGGCGCAGGCCGGCGGCATCATCTACCTGCCAGGCGACCGCCACGCCGAAGGCCTGTTCCTGTCGCTCTCGATCCGCGAGAATCTGGCGGCCCTTGTCCTCGACAGCCTGTCGAAGCTCGGCTTCGTGTCGCGGCGAAAAGAGGATGAACTGGTCGACGGGCAGATCGAGGAACTGTCGATCAAGGCGCCTTCGCCGGAAGGCGGCATAGCCAACCTTTCCGGCGGCAATCAGCAGAAAGTGCTGTTCGCCCGGTCGCTGGCGATGCATTCGCCGGTGCTGCTCGCCGACGAGCCGACACGCGGCGTCGACGCGGGGGCGCGGGTAGAGCTCTACCGGATCCTCCGCGATGTCGCCGAAAAAGGCGCCGCGGTTGTCGTTCTCTCGTCCGACGCTCTCGAGCTGCAGGGCCTTTGCGACCGCATCGTCGTATTCTCGCGCGGCAGCATCGTCCGCTCGCTGACCGGCGACGAGATCACCGAGGAAAACATTACCGGCGCGGCGATCGGCGCGGCTACCGCGCGCCGGCGGGCCGCGGATGCGGTGAAGTCCGGCGGCGAGGCGGTGCGCCGTTTCCTTTCCGGCGATACCGTGCCGACCCTCATCCTCGTCGCGCTCATCATTGCGCTCGGCATCTACACGACCAGCGTCAACGAAAAATTCCTCAGCGCCCGCAGCATCAACGGAACGCTGTTCCTGGCGAGCGCTCTCGCCTTCGTCAGCATCGGGCAGCTTATCGTCCTGATGACGGGGGGCATCGACCTTTCGGTGGGGCCGCTCACCGGGCTCGTCGTCGTCATCCTGTCCTTCTTCCTGACCGACGGCCAGGGCACGGGAGAACTGATCCTCGGCTTTGCCGTCGTCGTGGCGGCTGCCGCGCTGGTTGGCCTCGCCAACGGATTTCTCATACGCATCGTCGGGCTTTCCGCGGTGGTGACGACGCTGGCGATGTTCATCGCCATCCAGGGCGTATCGCTTGCCCTTCGCTCCGTGCCGGACGGCTACTACCGGTCCGAGGTGACCCGGGTCATCACCATGAAGTTCGGCGCCATTCCGGCGGCCTTCATCGTCGTGGCGATCGCCGCCGTTATTTGCGAGATCGTGCTCCGCAAATCCCGCTTCGGCATGGAATTGCGCGCCATCGGATCGAATGAGGTCGCCGCCCAGCGGGTCGGCGCCAAGGTCAATCGCACCGTCATCCTCGCCTATATCCTCTGCTCCGTGTTCACCGCCCTCGGCGGCGTCCTCCTGTCGGCGCAAATCGGCATCGGCGATCCGGCGGTGGGTCAGAACTACACGCTGCAGAGCATTTCGGCGGTCGTCCTTGGCGGCGCCAGCATTTTCGGCGGCCGCGGTTCATTCCTCGGGGCACTCGCCGGCGTCGTCCTCATCCAGGAAATCACCGCGACGACCGGCTTCCTCGGTCTCGGTACCGCGTGGCAATATTGGCTGCCGGGCCTCCTCATCCTGCTGGCAACGGCCGCCTACTCCTTCACCCGCAGCCCGGCGAGCGGGCGCGGGCACTAGAAATAAAAAACGATTTACGATTCAATCTTCCTGAATGCGGCAATTTTCCACGGCAATCGCGGAGCCTTGCTTGTAATGGCCATCGGGCGGCTGCTCGCTTCACTTCCATGCTCGAAATACCCCCTCGGCCGGCCAGCCTTGGTGCATCGCAGCAACTTTTCTGCTTGCAATAGCGGAAGGCCGAGACCTAAATCGATTTCGATAGCCCGGAGGCGTTCCGGGCCCTCTAATAAGCCGCGATTGGCCGCACTGTCGGACCCCGGCAATTCCTTGGGAGGACCACCATGAACGAAGCCCTGAGGCCCAATATCGTCCGTCCCGGCGACGTTGCGACGCACTGGAACTGGAACCGTCCCATCCCGGCGCCCGGCCACACCGAGGTCGATTTCGAGCGCCGCGTCAATTTCGACCGGCTGCGCACCTACCGTCTCGGCCGCGCCAAGCAGGCCCTCGACAATTCGGAGTGCGGCGCCCTCCTCCTCTTCGACGTCAACAATATCCGCTACATCAGCGCCACCAAGATCGGCGAGTGGGAGCGTGACAAGCTCTGCCGCTTCGCCCTCCTGACCCGCGGCGGCGAGCCCATCGTCTGGGACTTCGGTTCGGCGGCCGTGCATCACCGCATGTATTGCGACTGGCTCGACCCGAAGAACATGCGCGCCGGCATGCTCGGCATGCGCGGCACCGTGCCGCCCTCAGTCGGCCTGATGAAGGCACACGCCAAGGAGATCGCCTCGCTCCTCAAGGAGGCCGGCGTCCTCGACATGCCGGTCGGCGTCGACCTCGCCGAGACGGCGATGTTCTTCGAACTGCAGCAGGCGGGCATCAAGGTCGTCGACGGCCAGCAGGTCATGCTCGACGCCCGCGAGATCAAGAACATCGACGAGATCGTTCTCCTCAACCAGGCCGCCGGCATGGTCGATGCCGCGTACCATTACATCTGGGAGGCGATGAAGCCGGGCGTCCGCGAAAACGATCTCGTCGCCGGCGTCAACAAGATGCTCTACGAGATGGGCTCGGACGACGTCGAGGCGGTCAACGCCATCTCCGGCGAACGGTGCAGCCCGCATCCGCACAATTTCACCGACCGGCACCTCAGGCCCGGCGACCAGGCCTTCTTCGACATCCTCCATTCCTACAAGGGCTACCGCACCTGCTACTACCGCACCTTCAACGTCGGTCGCGCCACGCCCGTCCAGCATGACGCCTACAAGCTCTGCCGCGACTGGCTCGACAAGGCGATCGAACTGATCAAGCCCGGCGTTTCCACCGACACGGTCGCCAAGGTCTGGCCGACCGCCGACCAGTTCGGCTTCCCGGACGAGATGTCGGCGTTCGGTCTCCAGTTCGGCCACGGCCTTGGCCTGGCGCTCCACGAGCGGCCGATCATCTCGCGCCTCGTCTCGCTCGACGCGCCGATGGAGATCAAGACCGGCATGGTCTTCGCGCTGGAGACCTACTGCCCGGCCACCGACGGGTACTCGGCGGCGCGAATCGAGGAGGAGGTGGTCGTGACCGACACCGGCTGCAAGGTGATCACGCTCTTCCCGGCCGAGGAACTGCCGATCGCAAACCGGTACTGACACGATTGACGTGAAGCGGGCCAAAGAACCCGCGCCAACCGACCCCGCCACCGGGCCATCCGGCGGCGGGACGCCATCTGGGAGGACTGGCATGACGGCGGACCCGCCGGCGCTCTACGCGACATTCTGGACGATCTCGGGCGACGCCATACCCGGGCTGAGCTCGGAGGTATCGCCCTACGACTTTCGGACCCGGGTCGAGGCGGCGCGGAGAGCCGGCTATCGCGGCACGGGCCTCTCGATCGCCGACTACGTCGCGCTTCGCGACACGATCGGCGTGCCGGAGATGACGGCGATCCTCGCCGACAACGGCATGCGACTCATCGAGTTCGAGTCGCTGTTCGACTGGTTCGCGACCGGCGAGCGGCGCCAGAAATCCGACCTCGCCCGACGCGACT
>JBDTLN010000162.1:0-5702 GCA_039934795.1 Bauldia sp.
GACGACGGATACATCGTCGACAGCCTCGGCTGGGCCTACTACCGGCTTGGACGCTACGAGGATGCCGTGACGCAGCTCGAGCGGGCTGTAGATCTCAAGTCGTCCGACCCGGTCGTCAACGATCACCTCGGCGACGCGTACTGGAAGGTCGGACGGAAACTCGAGGCCCGGTTCCAATGGAACCACGCGCGCGATCTGAAACCAGAGCCGGCCGAGTTGCCGAAGATCCTGAAGAAGATCGAGCAGGGCCTCGTAGAGGACAGCAGCCGGAAGTTCGCCGAGAACCAGGAAGTAGCGGCGTTGAAGACCGACGCGGCGCCGACGCAGGTCGCGGCGCTCGCGGTCAAGGAGCCGCCGTCCGCGCCGCTGTCGCTGACCGTGGAGAGCGGCGACACGCTGTGGACCATCTCCGCCAGGGTCTACGGAAATGCCGATCTTTTCGGCAGGATCTTCGAGGCCAATCGCGACCGGATCAGCAACCCCAACCGGATCTTCCCCGGCATGACGCTGACCATCCCGGCCAAGGCCGGCAACTGAAAACGACGCATCGTGTCGGGTGACGGCGTATTCCAGTGGACCGGCTAGCGGACGCCATCGCGCAGGCGGTCATTCACGGGGCGGCCGATACCGAGTTCGCCGCCGCCAAGATCAACCTCGCCCTCCACGTCGTCGGCAGACGGGCCGATGGCTATCATTTGCTCGACAGCCTGGTCGTGTTCGCGGATTTCGGCGACATGGTGAGCGTCGTCCCGGGCACGGGCATTGAGGGCGTTTCAATCGAAGGCCCGTTCGCCGACGAATTGTCGCTGGTTGCAAGGGGCGCTGCCAATCTGGTGTCGGCCGCGGCTGAAGCGCTCGGTGCCACCGCGAGCAAGCGGAAGCGGCGATCGAGCGGCCTGACAATCACCAAGCGGATCCCGCTGGCAGCAGGCTTCGGCGGGGGCTCGGCGGATGCCGCGGCAACGTTGCGGCTTCTCAACCGGCACTGGAAACTCCGGCGCCCGGACGCGGAAATGGCGGAAATCGCCGTGGGTCTTGGCGCGGATGTGCCGATGTGCCTTGCCTCCCGGCCGGTCGTCGTCAACGGCATCGGCGAGGCGCTGCGGCCCCTGGCCGGAATGCCGCCGCTGCCGCTTGTTCTCGTTCACCCGGCGATCCCGTTGTCGACGGCGCAGGTTTTTGCGCGGCTTGAGAACAAATACCAGGCGCCGCTCCCGCCCCTTCCCGGACCGTTCGCTTCGGTGATCAGCTTCGTCCAGTGGCTCCGCGAAACGCGAAACGATCTGACCGAGCCCGCCAAAGCCGAGACCGGCCTTGCCGCCGCAGCGGTAAAGGCTCTCTCCCGTGACAAGGACTGCCTGTTCGCGCGCATGTCCGGTTCGGGGGCGGGCGCGTTCGGCATCTTTGCCTCACGACAGGCCGCCGAGCGGGCGGCCGAACGGCTTCGCGCGGCGCATCCGCACTGGTGGACAATGCCGGCGGTAACCGGCGGTTCATGAGGAGCGCAGACTGACATGGCAAAGGCCGACAATCCCCGTCCGTTCGTCCCGGTACACTTCGCGGTGCTGACGGTTTCGGACACGCGCTCGCTCGACGAGGACCGCTCCGGCTCGACGCTCGCCGAACGCGTCGCGGGCGCAGGGCACATCCTCGCCGACAGGGCGATCGTCACCGACGATGCCGGCAAGATTCGAAAAGCGGTCAAGGCGTGGATCGCCGATCCCGGGATCGACGTTGTCATCACCACCGGCGGCACCGGCTTCACCGGACGCGACGTGACGCCGGAGGCGGTCGAGCCGCTGTTCGACAAGCGGATGGAAGGGTTCTCATCCGTCTTTCACCGCATCAGCTACGACAAGATCGGCACCTCGACCATGCAATCGCGGGCAACCGCGGGTCTGGCCGGCACCACATTCGTATTTTGCCTGCCCGGATCGCCCGGCGCCTGCCGCGACGCGTGGGATGAAATCCTCGTCCGGCAGTTCGACTACCGCCAGACGCCGTGCAATTTCGTCGAGATCATGCCGCGGCTCGATGAACGACTGCAGCGCCCAAAGCTGCGAGCCAAGAAGACGTAGCCTCAGGCCGCGATACGGCCGATCAGGCGCGGCGGAAAGCGCAGCACGAACAGCGCCAGACACGCAGCGGTGCGGATGGTGGCGCCGAAATCCGGCGTCTCTTCGCGGGGCGTGCGGACGAGAGCGCGGGCTCGCAACAACGTCAGCCGGCGACGGCCGATGCGGCGCGTCAGATCGATGCCGGCGAAAGCCGGCAGATCGCGATGCCCGCCAAGAGCGCGATACAAGGCCCGGGGGACCAGCAGACCCTGCTCTTCGTGCGGGGCGGCCAGGATTCTTGAGCGGAAGGCCGCACTGAACTCTGCGAAGCGGGCGCGGGCGCCTTGTTCCATGCGACCAAGGCGAAAACACGCGGCGCGATTGCGGCCCTCTCCGGATTCGATCGCTTCATCGAGAAACGCCTTCGCCGCAGCCTGCCAACCCTGCTCGAGCATGGCGGCGGGTGACAGGAAGAGCAGCCAATCGGATTTGGCCATTTCGGCGGCCATTCGCCTGCCGCCGGCATCATCGGTCGATTCGAAAAACCGGCACCCGGCGGCGTCTGCGACAATGCCCGTACCGTCGCGGGAGCCACGATCCACAACGATAACCTCGCGCACGAGCCCCTCGGTGGCTGCCGAAACGAGCGCCGCAAGGCACATGGCGAGCCGGGTCTCGTCGTCGCGTGTAGCGATGATGACACTGATCATCTGCGCTTTTTAGACAGCACCGCCCGGTTTTCGAAGGGAAATCGCTTGCTCGTGCCGAGCAGTGCCAAATGTTCTTGATTTGTTCTACGCGAGCTGATAGGAATTTTTTCATGAACGCTGTCCATCGAAACACTCCGATTGACCACGCAGAACCGACGCCCGGCTCCGAATTCGTGGGCGTGCGGATCGACACCGACCGCCGCCGCGGCCGGGGCGCCGAGACCAATCGTTCCGGCCGATTCGAGAAACTGGAGAAGGCCTTCGTCGACGACGGCTGGGGGACGCTCGACCTGCTGCCTCCGCTCAAGACCGAAGTGCAGATCGAGCAGCCGAAGAAGATCATCACGCGCAACGAATCGCCGGATATTTCCTTCGACCGGTCAATCAACCCGTATCGCGGCTGCGAGCACGGCTGCGTCTACTGCTTCGCGCGGCCGACGCACGCCTATATGGGCCTGTCACCCGGGCTTGATTTCGAGACGCGACTTTTCGCCAAGCCGAACGCTGCAAAACTGCTTGAGAAGGAGTTGGCCAGGCCCGGTTACGAAGTGCGGACGATGGCCATCGGCACCAACACCGATCCGTATCAGCCGATCGAGAAGCGCTTCCGGATCATGCGCGAGATTCTGGAAGTCCTTGACCGGGTCGGCCATCCGGTCGGCATTGTGACGAAATCGGCCCTTGTCCTCCGCGATCTCGACATCCTGACGCGCATGGCCGAGCGGAACCTGGTGAAGGTGGCGCTGTCGGTGACGACGCTCGACCGGCGGCTGGCGCGGGCGATGGAGCCGAGGGCCGCCTCGCCGCAGCGCCGACTGGAAACTCTGAAGCTGCTTTCGGCGGCGGGCGTGCCGACCACGGTGATGGTGGCGCCGATTGTGCCGGCTTTGAACGAGTCCGAGATCGAACGGATCCTGGAGGCCGGCAAGGCAGCCGGAGTCGAATCAGCCGGGTATGTTCTCCTGCGCCTGCCCCTGGAGGTCCGTGACATCTTCAAGGAATTCCTCGAGCGCGAATATCCGGACCGGGCCAAGCACGTCCTGTCGGTTCTGAGGACCATGCGCGGCGGCAAGGACTATGACGCGACCTGGGGCAAGCGGATGACCGGAGAGGGCCCCTATGCCTGGCAAATCGGCCGGCGCTTCGAGATCGCGGCGCGGCGGCTTGGGCTCAACGGGGAAAGGCGGCAGCTTCGGACGGATCTCTTCGTGGCGCCGACTGCGGAGGGTGCTCAGTTGAGTTTGTTCTGACAGACCGATTGCAGTTCGTTGGACCTGAAGAACCCCGGCTTGCGGCCAACGTCGGTGTGGTCTCAAATGACGCGCTCACCACGCCACAGAGGCCGCACGTCTTGTCCGCAGCCATCCTTCTCGCCGCCGCCATCGCCGGCGCGACATATACGCTGATCCCCGGCCCGGCCTTTCTCGCGCTTCTCGGGATCGGGGCAAGCCGCGGCCGGCGGGCCGGCGCGGGTTTCCTTGCGGGGCACTTCGCCGGAGACATCCTGTGGGCTTCGCTGTCGCTGATCGCGATCATCGGGGCGCATTCCATCAGCCGCAGTTTCTTCGACATCCTCGGCCTGATTTGCGGGGCGTATCTCTGCTGGCTCGGCTTCACGGCGCTCCGCACCAAGCGCGACGCCGCCGGACGCCTCACCGCCGAGCCGCGCCGGCCGTTCCTCCGCGGTCTCACTTTCGGGCTGACCAATCCCAAGGGCTATCCGGTGGCGATCGCCATGTTCACCGCGCTGCTCTCCGGTTCCGCCGACACGCTTTCCTGGTCGGCGCTGCCGCTGCTGCTCGCCGCCGCCTGCGGCGGTTTCGTCATCGCCGACGTCATTCTCGTTTTCTTCGTCGGCACGCTCTGGGTGCGGCGCTTCTATGCGCGCCATGAACTCTGGATCGCGCGCGGCTCCGGGCTGATCTTCATCGGCTTCGGCGTTCACGCGATCTACGAGGCGCTGCCCGGTCTTGTCGGACGGCGCTGAAGGCTTGCGCCCGGCAGGCGACCTCGGCAGGCTTGAGCATGGCGCCAAAACGAGCCGATTCGCCTGACCCGGAAGAAGCTGTCGGACCTTGCACCGATCGCTATGAGCGTGCAGCGCGACGGCGGGGCGCGGTCGTCATTGCCGGAGTCGATGAGGCCGGGCGCGGGCCACTTGCCGGGCCCGTGGTCACCGCTGCGGTAATCTTCGACGGTCGACGTTTCCCGCGCGGCCTTGACGACTCCAAGCGCCTCGATGCGAGAGCCCGCGAAGAGCTTTACGAGAAGATCCTTGCCGCCGGCATCGTTTCCGTGGCCGTCGCGAGCCGGGCGCGGATCGACCGGATGAATATTCTCCGCGCTTCCTTGTGGGCGATGAGCCGTGCCGTCGCCGGCCTTTCCCGCCGACCCGATCATGTGCTGGTCGACGGCAACATGCTGCCACCGAGGCTGCCCTGCCCCGCCGAAACCATCGTCAGCGGCGATGCCCTGTCCGTCTCAATCGCCGCCGCCTCGATCGTCGCAAAGGTGACACGGGACCGGCTGATGGGCGCGGTTGGGCTGGCATTCCCAGACTACGGCTTCGAGCGGCATATGGGCTATTCGACGCCTCGGCACTTCGAGGCCCTGCGCCTGCACGGGCCCTGCGCGCACCACCGGCAAAGTTTTGCCCCGGTGCGCGAGCAGCAACTGATGCTGGAAATCTAGCCGGCTCGCCGCCGACCGGACCGACGAGCCGCTGCGTCTAGTTCAGCTTGGCCCTGACGTCGCCAATCGACTTTTGTATGAGGGCGTCGGCAGCTTCACCCTTGACCTTGGCGGCCAATATCTTCTCGGCGGCGGCAATGGCGACGTCGGCCGACAGCGACCTCACTTCCTGGATCGCCTGCGCCTCGGCCTGGGCGATCTTCTGCTCGGCCATTCGGGTGCGCCCGGCGACGTAGTCTTCCAT
>JBDTLN010000163.1:0-5684 GCA_039934795.1 Bauldia sp.
CCTCGACGTTGACGATGTCGCCATTCGCCGCCGCGTTGAGGTCGGCCGAGGTCGAGGTCAGGTTGATCGTATCGGCGGCGCCGTCGCCGAGGTCGATCGTGCCGGTGCCGATCAGGATCGCGTCGAGCTGCTCGCCCTTCAGCGTGACGGAATCACTATTGTCGGTTCCGACGAGGTTGCCTGTCTCGACATTCGACACCGTCGGCCCGGTCAGAAGGGAAATATCGCTGCCGTCGGCGATGACGTTGAGCGTGTCGGCGCCGTCGCCGAGGTCGATGGTGGTGAGCGCCCCCCACTGGGCGAGGAACATCGTGACGGTGTCGACATCGCTGCTACCGGTCAGCGTCTCAACATTGCTGATCGTTCCCGCGGAAAAATCGACCGCCATGCCCTCGGTCAGGACGATGGCATCGGTGTCGGCGCCGCCATCGATCGATTCATTGGCGACAAAATCGCCGTTGGCGAGGTTGAAGATGTCGTTTCCGGCGTTGCCGGTCAGCGTATCCGCGCCGCCGCCGCCGGTCATCGTGTCGCCGCCGTCGCCGCCTGTCAGCGTGTCGGCCTGGGCGCTGCCGGTCAGCGTGAAGCCTTCGCTCTGGCCCGACAAGTCGATCTCGACGCCGCCGGCAGCGGTGGCGGCGGAGATCGCCTCGACCCCCTGGATGCCGCCGTCGTCGCTGGCGCCGAGCAGATTGAGGTCGAGCGACGTCGAGGTCAGGTTGATCGTGTCGCCGGTGCCGTCGCCGAGGTCGATCGTCCCCGTGCCGATGATGATGGCATCAAGCTGTTCGCCGGTCAGCGTGATCGTGTCGGTGCCGGCCGTGCCGATGAGGTTGCCGGTCTCGATACTCGAGAGCGTCGGCAGAGTCAGGTCAGCGGAAATGTCATTGTTATCGGCGACGACGTCGAGGGTGTCGTTGTCGCCGGCGTTACCGGAAATAGTCGTCGACGCCGCCCAGACGGTCGCGCTGAGGGTCTGTGTAACGTCACTCATATCACTCGACCCGCCGGCTCAGATGAAACTCAGACTTCCCCGATCGTCAGGGCGTCGGCGGGGTGAGGGCGACGGGCTCGGGCTGCTGCTGGGCGATGGTTTCGTCCAGCGTGTTCTGCCCGGAGAACTTCGCCTGTCCCGATGGGTCGCCGTCGCCGGGGATGATGTTGCCGTCACCGCCCTTGCTGACATCGTTAAGCGTAACCGACTTCACGTCGAAGGACGACGCCGCGAGGGCGCTGATTTCGACGGCCTGGCTGATCTTCAGTTGCAGGTTCTGTCCGCCAGTCAGGCTTTTCACCTGACAGGTGCCGATCATGCACACCACCTTGGTGCAGCTTCCGACATGCTGCCCGGACTTGTTCAGATTGGCCTGGCAGACCGAGTCGTGGGTGATCAGCGCGGCGCCGCCGCGAATGCCGATCGTCGCCGCCGGGGTGGTGATCGTAGCGCCGGCGGTGTGGCTGATCTGCCCGCCGACGAAGCGGAGCGCGCCCTTGGTCAGCCGCGCCGCGAACCTGCCGGTGGTCGCGCCTTTCTTGAAGACGAAGTCATCGACGACAAGGTCGCTGTTCGGACCGATGGTCAGGGTCGTCTTGTCGAGAAACATCACCTGGAGCGAGCCGCTCTGCGTCGTCTGAATCCGCTCGCGCGCCTGAATCTCGGTGCCGATCTGGAGGGTGCGGCTGGCGCTGCCCGGCGGCGTGCCGGTCGACGCCGGTTTGACCGCGGCGGCGGAACCGACGCCCTCGCTCATCGCCACACCCGGCGTCAGCGCCAGGGCAACGCCGAAGAGCACCGTCGCGAAGGAGACGTGTCTCGTCTTCATGGCTCGTTCCTCAAGGTTGCGTCGGTCTCAGAACCGACCCACCGGACCAAACAAGAAGGAGAAATTGTCATACGTGAACCTTTGGCGGGTCGAATCACTCTTCGTGTACTGAACCTGGAAGCCCAGCGAGGCCTTCTCGGTCAGGGGCATTTCAAGATTCGCGCCAACGCTCCAAAGGAAGTCCTTACGCATGATCTCCACAGGATCGGCCGGGTCCGGAGCTTTATATTGTGTAAAGCTTGCGGTGGCAAACGGGCCGAAAGTCCAGTTCTTCCAGCCGAATATGTCAAATCCGAAGGTCAATCCAAGGCTGGCGAAGTATTGGTCGAAGCTCTGATAATCCTCTGTCGCGTAGTTCTTCGAATAACCACCGCGCAGAGCGAGGCTGGATCGTTCGGAAAACTGGCCATTCAGTGACGCAGCATAAGTAAAAATATCGCCGGTCTGCGTCGTGGCGCTGGCGTAGTCGTCGGAATTGTAGAATCGCCGATGTTTGTATTCGAATTGCGGTTCGATCGACCAATCCTCGCCGAGTCCAAGATGGCCGATCACGCCGCCGCCGTAGGCAAGTTGATACGGGTCGCTGCCGAGGAGAATTCCCTGAGTCACGGAGTAGGGCTTGATCGAGAGCCTGTCGTCGCTGGTCCTGATCCGGGCCCCGACGTTCAGTTCGGCGAAGCCGAGGTCGAGCCGGTTGATCTTGAACTGATCGGCATAATAGGCGGAGGCCGAAGCTTCCAGCACCAGGTTCTTGCCGACCGGCTCGGCCAGGCCAAGGCTTCCGAGTGCGAAGGAATTCCAGTCGGGCATGACGCCCTCGACCGGTGCGTTCTCAGTTGCGCACGGCAGCGGGCAACTGATGTTGGCGTTGGTCTGGTAGCGGAAACCGGTCTGCACCAGCGCACTCCAGCCCTTCGGCTTGGTGTCGTTCTCGATCTTGGCAACCAGCGCCTCGGCCTGTTTGCGGAGAGCCGGGCTGATCGAGGGTATGGCCAAGGCATCGGTGAGATAGCCGCGCGCCGCGGCATAGGAATCTATCTCGAGATAGAGGCGGGCGGCCTCGATCTGCAGAGCAACATTGGCCGGCTCATAGAAGATGAGCCGCTCCACCGCGCCGATAGCCGCGTCATAGTCCTTCATCGCGACGGCGATCTCGATCATGCGCCGGTTGAGGGCGCGATCGGCCGGATCGGTCAGCAATCGCTGATAGACTTGGTCGAATTCCCCCTGCAGGCCAGCCGACGCCTGTTGCGCCAGCGCCGGCAAAGGCAAAAAGAGCACGACGAGGCAGGCGCAAAAGCGCAAACAAGCGCTCAGCGACCAATCTCCGCCTAGCCGTACGACCCCGTTCATTCGCCTGCCTGCCTAGTTCGTCCGTATCCCCGACGATCGTTGGATTTGTCTCGATCATAGTCGAGAAGAGCCTTTCGGGGCCGGTATCTGCCGGCTGGTGGCCGATTCCCTGGCTATTGTTGCAAGGAAGGCACGGTGGCGGCCGCAAGAGGCATCAATTGCACCTTGTTGCGGCAAGCTGCCCGTTAATTGACCATGGAGCCGGCCGGCTCGTCGGTGCTAGCCTGCCTCCTGGCCTGGCGGAGCGTTCCATGCAGGGCGACGAGATCTATCGGAAGCAGGAGTTCGGCCAGAAGACCGGCTTTGGCGCGAAGCCCGCGCTCCTGATCGTCGACTTCGTCAACGGCTTCGTCGATCCGAACGTCCTCGGCGGCGGCAATATCGCCGAGGCGGTGGCAGCCACGGCGCCGCTTCTCGATTTCTTCCGGGCGCGTGGCCTCGCCGTGGTCTTCACGCGCATCGTCTATGCCGATGACGGATCGGACTGTGGGATCTGGTGCGAGAAGGTACCGCGCCTCCGCGGCCTTACCGAGAAAGCCCACGACAGCCAGGTGGTCGACGCGCTGGCGCCGCGACCCGGCGAACTTGTCATCCGCAAGACGCAGGCGTCGGCCTTCTTCGGCACGCATCTGGCCGCCGTGCTCGTCGGCAAGGGCATCGATACCATCGTCCTCGCCGGCTGCACGACGAGCGGTTGCGTGCGCGCCAGCGCCATCGATGCGATGAGCATGAACTTCCGGCTTGTGGTCGCCTCCGACTGCGTCGGCGACCGGGCCGCTGGGCCCCATGCAGCCAATCTTTTCGACATGGGCCAGAAATATGCCGACCTCCAGACGGCAGCCGAGATCATGGCCGCGCTCGGAGCCGAACGTCAGTCACGCACGGGCTGAACGGCTAGTTGCGCCCGATCCCGGCGAAATGGCGCAGCGACCGAAGCAGGTCCCCGGCATCGTAGCCGCGCCCGATGACGACGATGGTGTTGTCCTCGCCGCCGGTTTCCTGTCCCTCTTTTGGGAGCATCTCCGGCGACTGCACGATCTTTCGCACGCTTTGCAGGAGAAGCCGGCCGGCCGGTGTCCGCACCACGCCCTTGACCCGGAGTACGTCGTCGCCCCGGGCGTGAAGGAGGGCCGACAGCCACAGGCTGAAGGCTGTCCAGTCGATCCTCTCGTCCAGCGTCAGCCGGGTCGCAAAAATCGGCGCCGCGTCGCCGGAGGCAAGCTCGCCGAGGGGTTCGGGCGCCGCGCACGCGAAGTCGGGCAGCGGAACGCCCGATCCGCGGACGGCGCCGGAAAGGGCGGCGCCGGGATTCATGGCGTGCAAGGTCGCTAGGAGCCGCACCAGCGGCTCGTCTCCGGCCGCATCGACCTTGGTGACGAGCAGCTGGTCGGCTGCCTCGACCTGGCGGCGCCCGAGCGGCTCGCCGCCAAGCTGGTCGAGCCCATGCAACGCATCGACCGTGACCACGATTTCGCTGACGACGATGTGGTGGACGAGAATCGGGTCGGCGCGGATTGCCGCGACAATGGCGCCAGGGTCGGCGAGGCCGCTTGTTTCAAGGACGATGTGCTGCAGGCGCTCGCCGGCGGAGTCCGTTCCGCTACGCTCGTCGCAGACTCGCCGGAGGAGGGCGATGAGATCGTCCCGTCCCGTGCAACAGGCGCAGCCGCCGGCGAGCACGAGAAGACGCGACGAGCGCCCGAGGAGGATGTCGTCGACGGGCGTCGCCGCCGCCTCGTTGACCACCACCAGCGCGTCGCCGAAGGCGCCGTCGTGGAGTTGATGGCGGAGCCACGTGGTTTTTCCCGAGCCAAGGAACCCGCCGAGCACCGTAAGCCGAATCCGGCCATCAGGATTGGCCAAGGTCAGCCCGCCTCGTCTCCGCCGAGGAAGCGCGGGTCGAGCGGATCGATGGCGGTTCCGCATAAACGCTCGGCCGCTTCCCAGACCTCGCCGAGATCGCGCGTCAAGACGTGGTTGCCGGAGAGCGTCGACACCTGGATGCCCGGCACCAACGCGCCGTCATGGGCGGTCAGCCCATAGGACGGCAGCACGGCTTTCAGAATCTCGGCCCGGCGAAACCGGGCACGGAGCCTTTCCGGCGCATCCGCCGCGCCGGCCTCGGTCCAGTGGCCGGGCGCGGCAGGGAAGCCACAGCTTGCACACATGTCGGTTGTCCGCGGCGGTCGGCGATGTTCTCGCCGTTCGCCTTTCTGCGGTCCTCAGATAACTTCCGGCCGCTTCGCGCCGCTGAACGGGAAGCGCTTGCGGAAGTCGGTGGCGATATCCTCGAAGGTCATCCACTTCACCCCGTCGTGGCCGTTGATGTAGTCGATGATGCGCTCCAGCATCAGGAGCACCTGCGGCCGGCCCGATACGTCGGGGTGGATGGTGAAGGCGAAGACCGCGTAGTCCATCTCACGATAGACCCAGTCGAACTGCTGCTTCCATAGATCCTCGATGTCGCGGGGATTGACGAAGCCGTGGCTGTTCGGCGCCTTCTTGATG
>JBDTLN010000164.1:0-5670 GCA_039934795.1 Bauldia sp.
CGGCCTCGCATCCTCCGGCGTCCATTCCAACGGCTTCTCGCTGGTCCGCCGTCTCGTGGCCGAATCCGGCCTCGCCTGGGACATGCCGGCGCCCTTTGAGGCCGGGGTCAGCCTCAGCGACGTCCTGCTCACCCCGACGCGCATCTATGTGAGGCCCCTCCTCGCGGCACTCAAGGCGAACCGCGGCATCAAGGCGATGGCGCACATCACCGGCGGCGGTTTCACCGACAACATTCCGCGGGTCCTGCCGTCCGGGATGGCGGCGCGGATCGACCTCACCCGGATTCCCGTCCCGCCGGTTTTCGGCTGGCTGGCGCAGCGCGGCGCGATCCCCGCGGCGGAGATGCTGCGCACCTTCAACTGCGGCGTCGGCATGGTCGTCGTCACCGAAGCTGCCGCGTCCGAAGCCATCGCCGACTTGCTTGCCGATGCCGGCGAAGCCGTCCTCAATCTCGGCCGCATCGAGGCGCGAACCGAAGCGTCGGTGGTGTATGACGGCGCGCTCGAACTGGGCCGCGCCTGATGGCGCGCCAGCGGGTCGCCATCCTCATCTCGGGCCGCGGGTCCGACATGATGGCGCTGGTCGCCGCCGCCGCCGACCCCGCCTATCCCGCCGACATCGTCCTCGTCCTCTCCAATCGCCCGGATGCGCCGGGCCTCGACAAGGCCGCTGCGACCGGCGTTCCCGTCGAAGTCCTGGATCACCGCACGTTTCCGGGACGCGAGGCATTCGACGACGCGCTCGACGCCCGGCTGCACGCCGTCGGCGCCGACCTCGTCTGCCTTGCCGGCTTCATGCGCGTCCTGACGCCCTCGTTCGTGGCGCGGTGGCACGGGCGCCTGATCAATATCCATCCGTCGCTGCTGCCGGCCTTTCCCGGTCTCGATACCCATCAGCGCGCCCTTGCCGCCGGGGTGAAACTGCACGGCGCCACGGTGCACTTCGTCGGGCCCGGCCTCGACGACGGACCGATCATCGCACAGGCGGCGGTGCCGGTGACAAGTGCGGACACGGCCGAGAGCCTCGCCGCGCGGGTGCTGAAGGCCGAGCACCGGCTCTACCCGCTGGCGCTGGCGCTGGTTGCCCGGGGTGAAGCGAAACTCGTCGAGGGCAAGGTCGTCACGCAGGGTATCGCGACGAGTGCGGGCGTCCTGTTCTGGCCGCCCGCACCGGATATTTAGCCGGCTATGCGAGCTGGTCGCCGACATCCGGCGCGGCGTTCTCG
The DNA here is from genome assembly GCA_039934795.1 of Bauldia sp. Taxonomy (GTDB): domain Bacteria; phylum Pseudomonadota; class Alphaproteobacteria; order Rhizobiales; family Kaistiaceae; genus CAMCWB01. Next base: position 1,227 of record JBDTLN010000164.1, read on the forward strand.
ATCCACACGCGATTGTCATGAAAGGCCGCACCGCCATAAGGCGCGACCGGATCGGCGCCGGTCAGGGTGTTGATGCCGCGCCCGTCGGGATAGCTGCTGTTGGGCCAGATGCTCTCAGCGATGAGCACGCCGCGGCGGAGGCCATCGAAATGCCGGGCGTGAAGCGTCACCACCCCGCGGCTGTTGCCAAGCCGGACAAGGGCACCATCGGCGACATTTTCCTTCATCGCGTCTTCCGGGTGGATCATCACTTCGGGCCGGCCACCTTCCCTGGCGCGACTGCTGGTGGTTTCGTTGAAGGACGAGTTGAGGAAGGAGCGGGCTGGCGAAGTCGCCAGCCGGTAAGGATGGGCGGCGTCGGCGGATTCGCTCGTCGGAACATAGTCCGGCAAGGACGGCAGCGCGCGCGACGCGGCCATGGTCCCGGACGGTGGCGTGCGGGCGGTCGACCAGTCGACCTTGAACCGGAATTTCCTGTCCGGGAACGCGAAGCCGCCCAGATAGTGCGACTGTTCGAACGGTGGCTGGCAATCGATCCAGCGCGCCGCTTCCAGTTCGGCCAGCGTACCGCGACCGGAGTGACGGAGCAGCCAGTCGATGTGCTCGCGCTCGGTCATGGTGAAGCCGGGATGCTCGACACCCAGCCGCGTCGCAAGGCCGGCGAAGACGCTGTGGTTGGGCCGGCATTCGCCTGGCGGCTCGATCAGCTTCGGGCCGAGAATGATGTACTGGTGGCCGCCGCCGCGCTCGACGTCGTCGTGCTCGAGGAACATCGTCGCCGGCAGCACGATGTCGGCCATCTGCGCCGTCTCGGTCATCACCTGCTCGTGGACGCAGACGAACAGGTCGTCGCGGGCGAAGCCGCGCTTGACCCTGGTCTGATCGGGCGCCACCGAGACCGGGTTGGTGTTCTGGATCAGCATCGCCGTCACGGGCGGCCCGCCTTGCAGGGCATCGGCATCGCCGCAGAGAATTGCGCCGATCCGCGACTGGTCAAGCTGGCGCACCGACGGATCGAGAAGGTCGTGGCCCTCGATCATCGACTTGTCGAGGCCGAAGATGCCGCTGTTGGAATGAAACGCGCCGCCGCCCTCGTGCTGCCAGGCGCCGCTCACCGCCGGGATCGAAAGCGCCGCGTGCATGGAGACGGCGCCGTTGCGTGAGCGCGTGAAACCGTAGCCGAGTCGGAAATACGTGCGCTTCGTGGTGCCTACGAGGCTGGCGAACGCCTCGATCTCGTCAACGCCGAGCCCGGTGATCGCGGCCGCCCATCCCGGGGTCCGCGAACCGAGATGCGCCTCCAGCTCTTCCGGCGCGTCGGTGTATTTCGCCAGGTACTCGCGATCGGCAAGGCCGTCACGGAAGAGAATATGCATGACCGCGCAGGCGAGCGCCGCGTCGGTGCCCGGCTTCAGGCAGAGCGCGAGGTCGGCCTGCTTCATGGTGTCGTTGCGGTAGACGTCGACGACGACGATTTTGGCGCCACGTTCCTTCCGCGCCTTGACCGCATGGGTCATGACGTTGACCTGCGTCGCGACGGCATTGGTGCCCCAGATGACGACGCAATCCGACTTCGCCATCTCGCGCGGGTCGACGCCGCCGAGCCGGCCGGTGCCGGCGAGAAACCCGGTCCATGCGGGATTTGTGCAGATCGTGTCGAACTGGCCTGAATAGCGCTTGGCGTGGCGGAGGCGATGGATGCCGTCGCGCTGCACGAGGCCCATGGTGCCGGCATAGAAATACGGCCAGACGGTTTCGGCACCGAGGCGCGCCTCGGCCTGCAGGAACGCCTCCGCGACTTCGTCGAGCGCATCGTCCCAGGAAATGCGCTGCCAGGCCCGTTCGTCGCGCCAGTCCGCACCGGCGCCCCTGGCGCCTTTCCGGCGCAAGGGATGGATCAGCCGGTTCGGATTGTGGACCCGCTCGGCATAGCGGGCGACCTTGGCGCAGATCACGCCGTCCGTGTAGTCGTTCTCCCGCGCCCCGTGGACGCGCCCGATGGTGCGCTCGTCAAGGACCTCAACTTCCAGCGCGCAGGTCGAGGGGCAATCGTGCGGGCAGGCCGAGAAGGCCCGCCGGACAGGTAGCCCCTGATTCATGTAGCCAGACTCCGCCGACGCCGGCCGCCTGTCAACGCGAGGCAACGCCACGAAAAGGACGCAGTGCGCCGCTGGAGTCGCGGCTTAAGGCTGCGGGGGCCGCGCTGGATGGCGATCCAAAGCCGGGAATTTGTATGCGTTTCATGATTTGGCTCCTGGCCACCCTTGCCCTCGCGGCATCGGCGGCCGCGGCTTCGCTGGAAGGCGGAGCCCCCAACAACACCGTTTTCAAATGGATGGAGGCATACCGGGCAAAACCGCAGCCGTCGTCCGCGCCTGCCGCCATCAAGGATATGGGCCGGCTTGGCGCGTTCAAGGATCCAGAGGCGGCAGGCTTCTATGTCGGCTTCGCCGCGGGGGTGATCGGCGGCAATCCGAAGAGCGCGCGGAAGCTGATCGGCAAGATGCTGCCCATGCCGCCTGAAGACGAGTGGGTAATCGTCCGCGCCATCGCGTGGTCGGGTCATCCGCAGTGGAAGGAGCTCCTCGCCGGTGTCCGCGACAAGCTGCCGACCCGCCAGGCAATGATCGACAAATATCTCAGCGGGAGTCTCCCGACCCTGATGGAAGCGACGCGCATTCCGGAGCCGCCGCCGCGCGGCTTCAAGGCGATGTTTCGCAAGAAGAAACCTGAGGAACCGCTGCCGGTCGGCGATGGCCTCGACGGCCTGTGGGGCTACTACCTCGCCACCGGATCGAGCCAGCCGATTGACCGGCTGGTCACCTTCCTGCCGCTGTCGGAAGAGAAGGACGACACCGCCCGGCTCACCCTCGGCGGCATGGCCAAGTACATGCTCGCCAGCGCAGCGGTTCGCGATCAGAAGCTGTTGGGGATCCTCAAGGAAGCCGTGCCCCGCCAAGAGGCGAAGACCCAGGCCATCCTCACCGAGGTCGTCGATGCGGCGGAAAGCGTCGAAGCCGGCCGCATCCGCTCCGAGCAGCTTGCCGCCCTCGACGAGATTCGGCGGAAGGGCCCGGGCGCCAGCCGCAAGGTGGCGTGGTGGGGCAAACTTGGCGAGGGCGCCATCTCGCTCGGCTGCGTCGTCGCGGCGGCGACGGGACAGGCGTATCTCGGGGTTCCCTGCGTCGTCGGCGGCGCCCTCTCCTCGGCGGCGTTGCGCTACTGGGCCTCGCGCGATCAATAGCCGGCTACCCTTCGCGCCGCAGGACCGGCGCCACATCGGTGGCAAGCGACTCGATCACCCGCGCCACTTCGCTGTACGGCAAGCCGCCGATGTCGATCTGGGCGAGGAATCGCTGGTGGCCGAACAGCTCGCGCTCATAGAGCACCTTGTCGACGATTTCCTGCGGACTGCCGACGAAGAGCGAACCAGTCGGCCTTGCGCGTGCGTCGTAGGTTTCGCGGGAGACATCCGGCGCATAGCTTGAATCTGGCGCGTGGCTACGGAAATAAGCGGCGAGGTAAGGATAGAAGCTGTCGCGGGCCGCCTGCGCATCCTTCTGCACATGCAGATGACCTGTCACCGCGACGCGGAGCCGTTTCGGATCGTGGCCGGCCTCGGCACCACGGGCGCGGTAGGCCGCGATCTGCGGGGCGAGTTCAGCCGGCGGTTTCGAGATATTGGCAAGGGCGAGCGGCAGGCCGAGGCGCCCCGCCCTTTCGGCGCTGGCCAGGGTGCCGCCGACGCCAATCCAGATCGGCAGTTCGCCGCTCCACGGCCGCGGCGCGACCTGGGCATTGTCGAGCGGCGATCGAAACCGTCCGCTCCAGCTGATGCGCTCGCCAGTGTTGAGCTTCATCAAAAGATCGAGATGCTCGGCGAAGAGCGCATCGTAGTTGGCGATGTCATAGCCAAAGGTAGAGAACGACTCGGTAAAGGCTCCCCGGCCGGTGATGATCTCGGCCCGCCCCGCCGTCGCCAGATCGAGCGTGGCGAAATCCTCGAAGACGCGAACCGGATCGAGGGTCGAGAGGATGGTGACACCGCTCGTCAGGCGGATGCGTCTCGTCATGCCGCCGATGGCTGCCATCAGCACCGCCGGCGACGAGACCGGGATGTCGAGGCGGTGATGCTCGCCGACGCCGAAGACGTCGAGCCCAGCCTCGTCGGCGAGCCTGGCGGCGGCGAGGATCTCGGCGTAGCGCTGCGGCACCGGGATCGCCTTGCCGGTCCGGGGATCGGGCGTGATGTCGCCAAACGTGTAGAGGCCGATTTCCAAGCGCCATCTCCATAATTCCGGGTTGCGCGAGCAAGCCCGACGCCGAAGAAGATGTCCAGCGACACGGGTTCTCCTTCTCGCCAGCGTTGCCGCTCCGAGGCGTTGATCCTGCTGCCCCTCAAACGATGAGGGGGTGGCGGGCGCCCGGCTTGCGCCAGGCGGGT
>JBDTLN010000165.1:0-5639 GCA_039934795.1 Bauldia sp.
GGCCCTGATCTTCGGGCACTTTGGATTGCCGCGCCTCGAACTGGCCGGCGCCGGCATTGCCACCGTGCTGTCGTCGACGGTGCTTTTCGTCGGTCTCGCGGTCTACCTTATGGTCGACCGCAAGTTCCGCCGCTATCGCTTCTTCGGCCGCTTCTGGTGGGCCGACTGGCCACGCTTCGCAGAGTTGTGGCGCCTCGGCATACCGATCGGTCTTGGTCTCGCGTTCGAGGTCACGGTGTTCAATGTGGCGGCGCTGCTGATGGGGATCATCGGCGCCAGTTCGCTGGCGGCTTTCGCCATCGCGCTTCAGGTCGCCTCGCTGACCTTCATGGTGCCCCTCGGCCTTGCCCAGGCGGTCACCGTCCGCGTCGGCCTCGCCTTTGGCGCCGGCGATGTCGAGGGCATCCGCCGCGCCGGCTGGACTGCTTTCGCGATGGGCGTCGGCTTCATGACGCTGACGGCGCTGACCATGATCTTCGCTCCGCTGCCGATCGTTGGTGTGTTCGTCGATCTCGGCGCCGCCGGCAACGCCGCGGTGATCGGGCTTGCCGTCAGCTTCCTGGCTCTGGTCGGCATGTTCCAGGTGGCCGACGGCATCCAGGTGGTCGGCGCTGGTATGCTTCGCGGGCTCCATGATACGCGCGTGCCGATGATCTTCGCGGCGATCGGCTATTGGGGAATTGGCCTGCCGCTCGGGCTGCTTCTGGCTTTTGCTTTCGGCCTTGAAGGCCGGGGCGTGTGGATCGGCCTTGCCGCCGGTCTCGCCATCGTCGCAACGCTCATGACGATGCGCTGGATCGCCCGCCAGCGGCTGGGATTGCTCGACAACCGGCGCGCCGCGCCTGCCCGCTCTCATTCGCATTAGAGTGACTTGGAACGGGGCCGCGACGGGCATAATCTGCACCCTCCGCGCTTCACGCGGCCAGGGAGGGAAAATCATGCGTTGGTTGGGATTAGCGGCGGCAGTCGTCGTCGGCGGTTCGGCAGTTGCATCGGCCGCCGATGGCGTTTCGGTAGATTTCGGCAAGCACGTTTCGATCATTGGCGGGTGCCACGACTGCCACACGATGGGCTACAACGAGTCCGGTGGCCAAATCGATCCGGCCAAGGCGCTGGTCGGCAGTTCGGTCGGCTTCCAAGGCCCGTGGGGCACTACCTACGCGATGAACCTTCGCATCACCCTCAAGGACAAGAGCGAAGATCAGTTCGTAGAATTCGCCAGGACCTTCAAGGCGCGGCCGCCGATGCCGTTCTACAACGTCAACGCGCTGTCAGAGACCGAAGTCCGCTCGCTCTATCAGTACATCAAGTCGCTGGGGGAACCGGGCAATCAGGCGCCGCAAGCCCTCGCACCGGGTGAGACGCCGAAGACCCCGTATATTCCGTTCGCGCCGCCGGTGATGCCGAAGTAGCGGCCGGTCCCGGTTGGCTTCGCAAGAAAAAGGATCGAGCGGCGTCCGGGGGTCCGCCGCTCGATCCGCTCAGGCCCGCTGGACTACTTCTTGATGCACTTGTTGTTGTCCCACTTCATGCCGGCCTTTTCGCAGGCCGCCTTGTCTTTCGGGGCGTCCGCCGCGAAGGCGACCGGCGCCGAAACCGCGAGCAGGATTCCGGCAACAAGCGCGCCGCTGATGTAACGAGTGAGCATTTTGAACTCCATGTTTCTTCTGTTTGTCCGGTCGCCTTGCCCCGACCGTGGGCGAGGAGAACGCTAGGTCCGCTCGGTATCTGCTTTGTTTCTGGAACCTTAAATCGGCGTAATCCGTGAAGTTCTGGCGGCGCCGGGAGGGTAGGCGCCGCCAGTTTTCGGCCGGGCGATCTAGATGCTCGCCTTGACGCCGATATCCTTCAGCGCGGCGACGATCTTCCGCTCGCCGGCTGCGTAGTGCTTGGCGGTGCAGAGCTTGCCGCCATCCGCCCGCAGCTTCTCGGCGGACGAGGCAAGCTTGCCGGTCTTGTGCATCGGCCAGGCGGTGTCGAACTGCGTCTGCAGGGAGGCGCAGCGCTCGGCCGGCTTGAGGACGACCTTCATCGGCTTGGCCGAAGTCGCGGCGAATCCGGCGGTGGAGAGGGCGAGGACGAGGGCCGACGCCCCGACCAGAACGGTGAGTTTCATGATGGAATTCTCCGAGGGGGTTGGGTCGGCAGCGCCTTGCCGCCGACCCCGCCACAGAAACAGGCCGGCGTAACCCGCGTGTTTCGGGAAAGCGGTTCTTTGCAACCGCCCGTGTCCGCGCCGGTGAAACAGTAACAATCCGTAACATTCGGTGGCCCCACGGCGGCGTATGATGTGCCCCGTCTTCACCTGGTGAGACTCAAGCCGTGAGCGAATCGCAGCGCCTTCTGGTCGTCGACGACGATCGCGAAATCCGCGATCTGGTGTCCCGCTTTCTCGCCAGGCACGGCTACCGTGTCTCGGCGGCGCGCGACGGACGCGAGATGGGTGCGGCGCTGGCCGGCGAGGTCGACCTCGTCATCCTTGATGTCATGCTGCCGGGCAAGAGCGGCCTCGAACTCTGCCGCGACCTGCGCGCCAAATCCGACATCCCGATCCTGATGCTGACGGCGATGGGCGAGGAGACGGATCGCATCGTCGGCCTCGAAATGGGCGCCGACGACTACCTGCCGAAGCCGTTCAACACCCGCGAGCTGCTCGCCCGCATCCGCGCCATCCTCCGCCGTACCGAAGGCAGCCGCCGTGTTCCGGCGCGGGCCCGGTCGCTGCGCTTCGCCGGCTGGGTGCTCGATCGCGGCCGACGTCGCCTCGCCGCGCCCGACGGCGTCGTCATCGACCTGACCAGCGGCGAGTACGAATTGCTGACGGTGCTTGCCGAGCATCCCCAGCGGGTGCTGAGCCGCGACCAGCTTCTCGACCTTGCCCGCGGCCGCGAGGCGATGCCGTTTGACCGCAGCATCGACGTTCAGGTCAGCCGCGTCCGGCGGAAGATCGAGGCCGATCCCAAATCGCCGACGTTGATCGTCACCGTGCGCGGCGACGGCTACATGTTCACCCCCGAGGTGGAGGCAGCATGAGGCGGCTGGTCCCCGACAGCCTCGCTGCCTGGGCTTTGCTGATCGTCATCGTCGGCCTGTCGATTACCGCCCTGTCGACTTTCGCAGCGACGGTCTCCAACAAGGAAGAAGCGGCGGGCATGATGGGCTTCTTCCACCTCGCCGAGCGCGTCTCCTCGATAAGCCGGGCGGTGGTTGCCGCCAGCCCCGTGCATCGCGCCGGGCTGGTCGAGGCGTTGTCGAACCAGACGGTCGCTGTCAGCCTCGGCGACAAGCCGCTCACCAGCGCCGTGCTGGCCGGTGACGACGAGCTGGCGGAACTGGAGGACATCCTCGAAAGCCGCCTCGCCAGCTCCGGTATCGCCGATGTCCACGTCGAGCGGCGGGCGGCGGATGCGGCGGCGCCGCTCGCGGCGGCCGCGGACCGCAAGGCGAGCCATGTCGAGCGCGTCTTCTCGGAGATCGAGGATCGCTACGCCCGCAACGACGCCTACGTCGCCTCCATCCAGCTTGGCGATGGCCCCTGGCTGAACTTCGTTATCGCCATGGCGCCGACGCCCGCCTGGCCGCTCGACTCGCTCATCCTGGCGGCCATCATCGCGGCGCTGGTCGTCGCCGCCTCGCTCTGGGCCCTGCGGCGCCTGACCATGCCCTACCAGCTTCTCGCCGGGGCGGCCGAGCGCTTCGGTCTCGACCTCAACGCGCCCTCTCTGCCCGAGAAGGGCCCGCGCGAGATTCGCACCGCCACGCACGCCTTCAATTTGATGCAGGAACGCCTCCGCCGCGTCATCGGCGACCGCGACCAGCTCGCCGCCGCGATCTCTCACGACCTGCGCACGCCGGTGACGCGTCTACGGCTTCGCGCCGAGTTCATCGACAGTTGCGAGCAGCGCGAACGAATGCTTGCCGACCTCGACGAGATCGAAGTGATGACGCGTTCGGTGCTGACGTTCGCTCGTGACGCGGCGCAGCCCGAGGCTCGGGAGACGGTGGATCTCGTCTCGCTTGTCGAGACACTTTGCGAGGAGCTTCCGTCGGCCTCGTTCGCCGAGGAGGCCGCGGGCCAGCGCCTCCCCTATCGTGCCGAGCCGGTGGCGCTCCGGCGCGCCATCGCCAATCTCGTCGATAACGCGGTGCGCTATGGCGGAGCGGCGCGGGTGACCCTCGCCGGCGAAGGCGGTGCGGTGCGCATTGCTGTCGAGGATGACGGGCCGGGCATTCCGGAGGATGAGATCGAAAACGTCTTTCGGCCGTTCCGCCGGCTGGAAACATCGCGCAACCGCGAGACCGGCGGCACTGGCCTCGGCCTTACCATCGCCCGCACGGTGGCGCGCTCGCATGGCGGCGACATCGTCCTGTCGCGCCGCGAGAAGGGTGGGCTCCGTGCCGAAATCGTCCTGCCCCTCCCGGCCGAGGCGGCTTAATCCAGCGTGCGGCGGTAGCGGACGAGGGCAATGGTGGCAATCGCCAGCCAGAAGAGGGCGATCGGCCACACATTCGGGAAGACTTCGGGGAAGCTTGCGCCCTTCAGCATGACACCGCGCACGACGCGCAGATAGTGGGTGAGGGGGATGATCTCGCCGATGGCCTGCGCCCATCCCGGCATGCCGCGAAACGGAAACATGAAGCCGGAGAGCAGGATCGACGGCAGGAAGAAGAAGAAGGTCATCTGCATCGCCTGCATCTGGTTTCGGGCGACGGTCGACAGCGTGTAGCCGAGCGTGACATTGGCCGAGATGAAGAGGAGCGTGATGACGAGGAGGAGGCCGAGGGATCCTTCCAGCGGCACGCGGAAGAGGAGCGCCGCTGCGACGAGGATCACGCAGACCTGGACGGCGCCGAAGCCGATATAGGGCGTGATCTTGCCAAACATGATCTCGAGCGGTCGCGCCGGCGTGGCGAGGAGGTTCTCCATCGTGCCGCGCTCGATCTCGCGGGTCAGCGCCAGCGCCGTCATCATGATAGTGGTCATGGTGAGAATGACGCCGAGAAGTCCCGGCACGATGTTGTAGGCGGTGATGCCTTCCGGGTTGTAGCGGCGATGAATGATAAGATCGACCGGCAGGCTGCCCGGTTTCTCCGCCGCAAGTGCCCCCGTCGCCACTTCGCTGACCGCGCTCCGCACGATTTCGGCGAGCCCGCCGAGAGCGTTGGCGGTGGCGGTCGGGTCGCTGGCATCGGCCTCGATGAGAAGCTGGGGCCGCTCGCCGCGCACCATGCTTCGCTCGAAGCCGGCCGGAATGTTGACGATGTAGGAGATGTCGCCGCGCGCCATCTGCTCGTTGGCGGTCGCCTCGCTGACCGGCGCGCCGGCGATTTCGAAGTAGTTCGAGACCTGCATCGCCGCGACGACGGCGCGGCTGACCGGCCCATGGTCGGCAACGACGATGGCCGTCGGCAAGCGTTTCGGATCGTTGTTGATGGCGTAGCCGAAGAGCACCAGTTGCACGATCGGCACGCCGATGATCATGGCGAAGGTCAGCCGGTCGCGCCGCATCTGGATGAATTCCTTGATCATCACGGCGCGGATGCGTGACCAGGAGAAGCGGGTGAGGCGCATGGCTCAGGCCTTGCCCCCGCCGGATTCCTTGTCGGCGTAGTTGTCCTTGGCCGCGTCCATCAGGCGG
>JBDTLN010000166.1:0-5612 GCA_039934795.1 Bauldia sp.
GCGCCGCCAGAAAATCCTCGTCGAGCGGATAGCGCTCGCCATATACGCGCGCCTTCTCGTCCATTTCGGCGACGAATCGCCGCCGCTGTTCGGTGGCGTCGGTCAGCTCGCCGAAGCCGTTGGCGAGTTCGACGCCGCAGGCATAGACCTCGAAGCGTTCGGCGACGCGCGGGTCTCCCGGCTTCGGCCGCGCCAGCGCCGCTTCGGCCGCCGCGTACTCGCAGAGGATCGTCACCCGCCCGGCGCCGAGCCGCGGCTCGACCTTCTCGACCAGCACGCGGCTGAAGATGTCCGACCAGGTGTCGTCCCCGGCGACGCGCACGCCTTGCGCGACGGCGCCCCGCGCCAGCCCGTCGCGATCGCCGACTTTCGCCAGTAGATCGATGCCGGCGAAGCGGTCGAACGCCTCGGCGACGGTGATGCGCTCCGGCTCGGCAAACGGGTCGGCGCTCTCCTCGCGCCAGACCAGCCGGTCGCACCCGGCCGCCTTTGCCGCGACACGAAGCACGGCGATCGTATCGGCCATGATCGCTTCGTAGGGCGCGCCGGCGCGATACCATTCCAGCATGGTGAATTCCGGCGCGTGCAGCCGCCCCCGCTCGCGGTTGCGGAAGACGCGGGCGAAAGCGACGATCCGCTCCTCGCCCGCCGCCAGCAGCTTTTTCATTGCGAATTCAGGCGAGGTGTGGAGGTAGCGGCTCGACCGGCCGCCGCCGGGCGCCACGGCCTCCGTCGCAAAGGCATGAAGATGCGCCTCGTTGCCCGGCGAGACCTGCAGGATCGCCGGTTCCACCTCGACAAATCCCTCGCCGGCGAAATGCGCCCGGAGGGCCGCCACGATGCGTCCGCGCGCCAGCAGGAACGGCCGCCGGTCGGCATGGCGCGCCGGCGTCCAGAACGGAGAGGCGCCGGTCACCGGCATGGGAGCACTGGCGTCAAATGGACCTCAAACCGAATACCTCTGGCGGCTGGCGGCAAAATCGCTAAGGTGCGCGCCGATTCATGGGGCCGCACCAGGGCGCGCCTTCCCAGTCGAAAAGCGCGCCCCAAAGCCCGCCCTACCTAGTCGAGGTTTCCTTGAAAGTCATCGCCAGCCAGTTGCGCAAGGGCAATGTCCTTGAGATCGACGGCAAGCTCTACGTCGTCCTCGCCTCCGAGAATTTCCACCCCGGCAAGGGCACGCCGACCACCCAGGTCGACATGCGCCGCATCTCGGACGGCGTGAAGACCGCCCAGCGCTACAAGACCACCGAGCAGGTCGAGCGCGCCTTCGTCGAGGACCACGACTACCAGTACCTGTTCGCCGACGGCGACGGCTTCACTTTCATGAACGGCGAGAATTTCGAGCAGGTCACGGTGCCGAAGGACGTGGTCGGCGACTACGCGCCCTACCTTCAGGAGAACATGACGGTAAAGCTGTCGCTCTATGAGGGCGTGGCGATCGCCATCGAACTGCCCCAGCGCGTGACGCTGGAAGTGGTCGAGACCGAGCCGACCATGCGAGGCCAGACCGCCTCGTCCTCCTACAAGCCGGCGCTCCTCTCCAATGGCGTGAAGACCCTGGTCCCCGGCCACATCGTCCCCGGCACCCGCGTCATCGTCATGACCGAGGACGGCTCCTACGCCGAACGCGCCAAGGACTGAGCCTATCCATCTACCCGGTAATCTCGTCCACCTCTGCCATCTCCGCGGCCGAGAGCTTCCACCCCACCGCCGCGACATTGGCATCGAGCTGCTCCGGCCGCGTTGCGCCGGCGATGATCGAGGCGACTTGCGGGCGCGCCGCCAGCCAGCTCATGGCGAGGTCGAGGAGTGTGTGGCCGCGCGCCTCGGCGAAGGCGGCGAGCTTCTCCACCGTCTCGAACTTGCCGCCGCCGAGGAAGCGCTCGTTGTAGCCGGCGCCCGACTTCAGCCGCCCCTCGGGGATCGGCCTGCCCTTCCGATACTTGCCCGACAGCGCCCCGCCGGCGAGCGGGAAATAGGGGACGAGCGCCACGTCGAGCTTCGTCAGCGCTGGCAGCAGTTCCTTCTCGATGCCGCGGGCAAGGAGGCTGTATTCGTCCTGGCTGCCGATAAATCCTTCCGCCTTTATCCGGTCCGCCGCGGCGTCGGCGCTGATCATCTCCGCCGCCGAGAAATTGGAGGCGCCGAGATGGCGCACCTTCCCTTCTTTCTCCAGCTCCCCGATTGCCTCGAAGGTTTCCTCGATCGGCGTGCCGGGGTCCGGCTCATGCATGAAGAGAAGGTCGATCCACTCGGTCTTCAGCCGCTTGAGGCTGGCCTCGACGGCGCTCTTCACATAGGCCCGCGCCCCGCGCCGCGCCGGCGGCGAATCCGACATCGGCTTGCCGAATTTCGTCACCAGCACGATGTCCTTCCGCCGCGCCCCCAGCGCCCGCCCCAACAATTCCTCCGAGCCGCCGCGGTTGCCGTAGATATCGGCGCTGTCGAAATGGGTGATGCCGAGATCGAGGGCGCGGTCGACGACCGCCTTCGTGCCGGCGAAATCGAGCCGGCCGCCGAACTGGTTGCAGCCAAGCCCGACCAGCGACACGCGCAGGCCGGAGGCGCCGAGGGAACGGGTTTCCATGGGGATGTCCTGTTGGGAGGCAGGCGGCAGCCTAACCGCGCCCGCTCCGCACGGTCAACCGATTGCGCCGCCGCCGATCCTCGGCCAAATTGCATCATCGGCCGGCCCGGGAGCCGGCCCAACGAACCTGAAGGGGGAAACATGCTTCGCGGATTGAGCCCGCTGCTCGGGCCAGAACTGCTGCACACGCTGCGCGCCATGGGCCATGGCGACGAGATCTGCATCGTCGACGCCAATTTTCCGGCGGTCAGCAACGGCAAGCGCGTCCACCGGGTCGACTCGGCCGATGCGGTACAGGTCGCCGATGCGATCCTCAGCCTGATGCCCCTCGACAGCTTCGTCCCCGATGCCGCCTTCGTCATGCAGGTGGTTGGCAAGCCGAAGGAGCGCCCGCCGATTTTCGAACTGTTTCAAAAGACCATCGACAAGTACGAGAAGGGCTTCAAGATCAAGCCGATCGAACGCTTCGCCTTCTACGAGCGGGCGCGCAGCTGCTTTGCGGTGGTCACCACCGGCGAGCGGCGCTTCTACGGCAACCTCATCCTGATGAAGGGCGTTATCCCGCCGACCTGAGCCGGCGGTCCATCGCAATCGTGGCGACCGGCGGAGGCAACCGCCGGCGCCGAACTAGAAAAACAGGGGGAACGCATGGCACTCGTCGGGTCCATTGCTGAACTGTACGACAAGCGCTTCATCTGGCTGATCAACGGCACCTGCGAGCGGGAGCTTCTCTACTCCGGCACGCGCTGGGCCGAGGGGCCGGTCTGGTTCGAGGACGGCAATTTTCTCGTCTGGAGCGATATCCCCAACAACCGGATGATGCGTTGGGTGCCGGATGGCGTCGCCGGCAGCGTCAGCATCTTCCGCCGCAATTCCAACTACTCCAACGGCAATACCCGCGACCGCGAGGGCCGGCTCGTCACCTGCGAGCACGGCGCCCGCCGCGTCACCCGCACCGAGCCCGACGGCTCGATCACCGTCATCGCCGACAGCTACAAGGGCAAGCGCCTCAACTCGCCGAACGATGTGGTCGTCAAGTCGGACGGCACCATCTGGTTCACCGATCCGAGCTACGGGATCATGAGCGACTATGAGGGCCACAAGGCCGACATGGAGCAGGACGGCTGCTACGTTTTCCGCTTCGATCCGAAGTCGGCAAAGCTCACCGTCGTCGCCGACGATTTCGACAAGCCGAACGGCCTCGCCTTCTCGCCGGACGAGTCGGAATTCTACGTCGCCGATTCGGCCAGCGCCCACAATCCCGATGCGCCGCGCCACATCCGCGCCTTCAAGGTCGGCAAGGACAACAGCCTGAAGGGCGGCAAAGCCCGCTTCCAGTTCAAGGACGGCATCCCCGACGGCTTCCGCGTCGATACCGACGGCAATATCTGGTCGAGCGCCGGCCCGGCCATCTACGTCTTTGCCCCGGAGGGCGACGTCCTCGGCAAGCTCAATTTCCCGCAGAACGTCTCCAACCTCGCCTTTGGCGGCCAGAAGCGAAACCGCCTCTTCGTCACCTGCACCCACGAGCTCTATTCGGTCTACGTGACGGCAAGCGGCGTCCAGCGGCCCTGACGGCAGAACGGTTCCTCCCCCGCGCGCCGGGGGAGGGGTACCAGGCACGGCGTGGTGGAGGGGGCGCCCTATTCCCCTGACGGCGCGTCCGCGTCGTCCATCCGGCACTGGCCGATGATGCTGCTCCAGCGCGTCGTCTGGTCGGCGGTCATGCCGCCGCGCACCGCCGTCATCAGGTCGGTGCCGCCGATGCCGCGGAAGACGCAGGAGCAGTAGGCGGCGCAGAACGGCGCCTCCCGCTCGATCGCGGCGCAGCTCTGCGTGCAGTCGCGCGTGAAGACGGTCTGCTCGATCGCCGGGTCGGGCGGGATCCACGGCGCGACCACCGACAGGATCCCGATGAGCACCGGCTGGTGGATGAGGTAGATGGCAAGGCTCCATCGTCCCGCCCAAGCGGCGAGGCGCGCAGCGGCATTGCCCGGCCGCCAGTGGACCAGCGGTGAGCCGGCGGAGAAGCCAAGGAGAGCCCGTCCGGCGAGGATGCCGATGAGAATCGGCGCCAGCCACGGCAGCAGCGGCACATAGTCGACGCTCCGCGGCGTCACCGTCGTCAGCCCCAGCCACCACAGGGAGGGCGCGTTGAATACCGGCGCCGCGAGATACTGCGGCGCGGCGAACACCGCCACCGCCGCCAGCCCGACCAGCCACGACGGCGCAAAGAGCGCCAGGGGCAGCGCCACGACGCTGCCCACCGCGATCAGGTGGAGGATGCCGAAGAAGGCGAGGGCGTCGCCGGCGAACCACCATGTCCCGAAGCTGACCAGCGCCGCGGCGACGATCAGGATCACAAGGCGCCGAAGGAACGCCGCCGGGCGAAACCCGTGGCGGAGCGAGAGAACGAGGCTGATGCCGACGATGATGAGGAAGCTGCTGGCGACCGTGCGGGCGAACACCTGCCAGCCAGGGCCCGAGGCGACATTCCAGCCGACAATGTGGAAATCGGCCAGGTCCCACGAGAAGTGGTAGGCGATCATCGCGAGGAGCGCGACGCCGCGGGCGGCGTCGAGCGCGGCAAGGCGCGGTCCGCGGTCGTCGCCCGGAAGGCTCGGTTGCGCCATGAAGCCCCTTCGAATCCCTCGCCGTCATTGTCACCGCTGGAGCCGGGAGGCGCAACGGGCGTCCGGCCCCGCGGCTTCGATTGATCCTCCGGCGAGCCGCGGCTAGTCTCCGCCCCAACCGGACACCGATTGCCGCACAAGCCGGGTGCCCCCAACCCGGCCCATATGAGCGAAGATGCCTTGAACGAGCTGTCGAGCCGCCCGCAATCCGGCCAAAAACCAGAGAAGGGGAGCGATAAGGCGAAGGCCGGCGCGTTTCCCCTAAAGCGCGCCCTTCGTTCGCCGGTCGGCGCGCGCCTCGAATCGCTGTTTGTCGCCGCGGTCGCGCGGCTGGTGCGCGCCATGGGAGCAAGGCGCGGCGCGCGCGTCCTCGGCGCGATCGTCGGGGC
>JBDTLN010000167.1:0-5581 GCA_039934795.1 Bauldia sp.
CGCCGGCGTCGACCCGGAACGCGCCGATCTCGCCGAGGCGGCGCTGCTGCGAGGGCAGGCCGAGGCCGGGCTGGCGGCGCGTCTCGCGGCTCATGGCCTCGCGCCGGGGCTGAGCGAGAGCGACTACCGTGAGCGCCTCGCCTTCGAGCTTGGCGTCATCGAGCGGATGAAGTATCCGGGCTACTTCCTCATCGTCGCCGATTTCATCCAGTGGGCGAAGAAAGAGGGCATTCCGGTCGGGCCTGGCCGCGGCTCCGGCGCTGGCTCGGTGGTCGCCTGGGCGCTGACTATCACCGATCTCGATCCGCTCCGCTTCTCCCTGCTCTTCGAGCGGTTCCTCAATCCCGACCGCGTGTCGATGCCGGATTTCGACATCGACTTCTGCCAGGACCGGCGCGATGAGGTGATCGCCTATGTCCAGGAGAAATACGGCGCCGACCGGGTCGCCCAGATCATCACCTTCGGCACGCTCCAGGCCCGCGCCGTCCTTCGCGATGTCGGCCGCGTGCTGCAGATGCCTTACGGGCTAGTCGACCGCCTCGCCAAGATGGTGCCGCAGAACCCGGCCAATCCGGTCACGCTGCAGAAGGCGATCGCCGACGAATCGCGCTTCCAGACCGAACGCGAAGCCGACCCGCTGGTCGACCGGCTGCTGATCATCGCCCAGAAGCTCGAAGGCCTCTACCGCCACGCCTCGACCCATGCCGCCGGCATCGTCATCGGCGACCGGCCGCTCGACGAACTGGTGCCGCTCTACCGCGATCCGCGATCGGGCATGAAGGTCACCCAGTTCAACATGAAATGGGTCGAGCAGGCCGGGCTCGTCAAATTCGACTTTCTCGGCCTCAAAACCCTGACCGTCCTCGACCTTGCCGTGAAACTGGTCCGCCGCCGCGGTATCGAGATCGACCTCACCCGCATCCCGCTCGACGATGCCAGGTCATACGAGATGATGGCCCGGGCGGAGACGGTCGGCGTGTTCCAGGTGGAAAGCGCCGGCATGCGCCGCGCCCTGGTCGACATGAAGCCCGACCGTTTCGAGGACATCATCGCGCTGGTCGCGCTCTTCCGCCCCGGCCCGATGGCCAACATCCCGACCTATTGCCTGCGGAAGCACGGCAAGGAAGAGCCGGAATACATCCACCCGCGCCTCGAGCCGATCCTCAAGGAGACCTACGGCGTCATCGTCTACCAGGAACAGGTGATGCAGATCGCCCAGGAGCTCGCCGGCTATTCGCTGGGCGAAGCCGACCTGCTGCGCCGCGCCATGGGCAAGAAGATCCGTTCGGAAATGGAGGCTCAACGCCAGCGCTTCATCGCCGGGGCGGTGCGTCAGGGGCTCACGGCCGGGCACGCCGAGACGATCTTCGACCTTCTCGCCAAATTCGCCGACTACGGTTTCAACAAGAGCCACGCCGCCGCTTATGCGCTGGTGGCGTACCAGACCGCTTACATGAAGGCGAACTTCCCGGTCGAGTTCCTCGCCGCCTCGCTGACGCTCGAGCGCGGCAATACCGACAAGATCGCCGAGTTTCGCCGCGAGGCGATCCGCCTCGGCATCCCGGTCGAGGCGCCTTCGGTGAACCGTTCCGGCGTCGACTTCGACGTCGTTTTCGACGAAGGCGCCGGACGCATCCTCTATTCGCTGGCCGCCATCAAGGGCGTCGGGGCGCAAGCCGTCGAGCACCTCGTCGAGGTGCGGGAGGCCGGCGGTCCGTTCCGCGATCTCGCCGATTTCGGCCGCCGCATCAACCCGCGATTCCTCAACAAGCGCGGGCTGGAGAGCCTCGTCACCGCCGGCGCTCTCGACGAACTGGAGCCCGACCGGGCCCGCGTCTTTAACGGCATCGATCGCATCCTCGCCATGGCCTCGCACATCCAGGAGAGCGCCGCGGTAGGACAGGGCGATATGTTCGGCGGCGCCGAGCAACGCCAGCCGTTGCTGCTTCCCGCCGTCGAGCCTTGGCTGGCGGCCGAGCGCCTGAAGCGCGAGCACGATGCCGTCGGTTTCTATCTCAGCGCCCACCCGCTCGACGACTATGCCGCCGTGCTGAAGAAGATGCGCGTCCAGAGCTACGCCGAGTTCTCCGAATCGGTGCGAAACGGAGCGACCGCAGGGCGCCTCGCCGGAACGATCACGGCCAAGCAGGAGCGCCGCATCCGCACCGGCAACAAGATGGCCGCCGTCCAGCTCTCCGACCCCACCGGCTCGTGGGAGGCCGTGCTTTTCTCCGAAGGCCTCAACGAATATCGCGACCTGCTGGAGCCCGGCAAATCGGTAGTCGTCCTCGTCAGCGCCGAGGAGCGTCCGGAAGGCGTCAGCATGCGCATCCAGTCGGTTGAGTCCCTCGACACCATGGTTGCCGGGCTGAAGCAAATCCGCATCTTCCTTCGCGACGAGGCGCCGCTGCCGAGCCTCGAGAAGCATCTCGGCAACCGGGGCGAAGGCGAAGTCAGCCTCATCCTTCTCCTCGAGGAGGGCCGCCGGGAAGTCGAGATGCGCCTGCCCGGCCGCTACAAGGTGACCCCGCAAATCGCAAGTGCTCTGCGGGCGGTGAGGGGGGTGGTGCAGGTGGAGATGGTGTAGCCGGTCAGCCGGGCGCGGCCGGCGCGGCGGCCAGCATCGTGCGCGCGTCGACGAGATCCGGGATCGCAAAGCCTTCGGTGAATGTCGCGTAGACGTCGGCCAGCACCTTCAGCGCTCCGTCGCGGTCGGCGCCGGGTGGGGCGATTTCAGCAAGTCGCATGGCGGCGCGGAGTCGGAAGACGCGAGCCCCGATGCGTGTCGCCCCCTCAAAGGCGCGGCGGTAGAGGCCGGCGGCTTCGGCGCGATCGCCGGCGCCTTGCCGGGCGAGAGCGATCTGCAGGTCGCCGCTGATGATCTGGAAAAATGGCACGAGGGCGTTGCCTTCGCCGACGTCCATCATGGCGATGGCTCCGGAGATGGCCGCGACACCGTCGGCCGGACGGCCGGCGCGCAGGCTGGCTTCGGCCTGAATCGACAGCAGCATCGGCCAGAAAACCGGCGGCGAGCGAAGGCCCTGATAGAGGGATATGCCTTCAAGCACCTTTGCGAAACCTTCGCCGCCCCGGCCGAGGCCGACTTCCGCCGCGCCGCTGAGGCACGTGCCGGCCGCGGTCCAGATGCGGAAATCGTACTCGTCGGCGATGTCGAGGAGGACTGCCGTGCGTTCGCACGCCGACGGGAAGGAGCGGAGCCAATAGTGGAGGAGGGCGGCGTGAAAGTTGGCGAACGCCGACGAGAATGGATGGTGGAGTTTCGCCGTCAGTGACAAAGCGTCGTTTGCCCGCCCGATGGCGCGATCTGGATAGCCCATGAACATCAGGAGCAGTCCGGCGGTGGTCAAACAGGAAACGCGCGGGTCGCACCCGACCTGTCCGCCATCGGCTGGCGCCGGCGCCAGGTCTTGCGAAAAGGCGGCGATCGCCGTCTCGAAGTGGCTGAGCCCGACGTCAAGTTTGTTGCGGAAGATGTCGGCGGTTCCGAGTACGCGGTGACCGTCGATCTGCATGGGCAAATTCTTGTCACGCTCGCCGATGGCGAGAATTTGCGCGCCCAGCTCCGATGCCTTGTCGCCTTCGGCACGAAGTTCATAAAGGCGGATCAGACCGCGTAGGACCGGATATTGCTGGCCGCCGTCGGTATCGCGCTCGAACAGGCTGACCGCCGATTCATAGGCCTGCTCGACTTCCGGCGTGAACCCCTTTGTGGCCATGAGCGCGCGGGCGAGGCTGACACGGATAGCGATCTCTTGCGCGACGCGTGCCGGCGACGTGCCATCGTGTCCGGCGAGGAGGCCGAGCAGATCCCTGGAGAGGCCGGCCGTGTCCACATACCAGCCGCGCGCATCGTTGAGAATGAGAAGGGCGTCCGTCAGTCGCTCAAGCTGGGCAAGGTCGGCAGCGTTGACCCAATAGCGCCAGGCGATGTGCAGGTTCCCGACCTCCGTCGCCATTTCGGCGAGCGCATTCTCGCGCCGGCTCCCTGTCAGCTCCGCCTGCATGCGCTCGGCGAAAGCGGCGTAGTGGGTGGCATGGGCACGGCGCGCTTCCACCTCGAAGTCAGGGAGGCGGGCGAGGCGGTCGGCGGCGAACTCGCGGATGGTTTCGAGCATCGCGAGGCGTGGCTCGCCGCCCGGTGTTTCCAGCCGGCGCACGAGGCTCTTCTCGGTGAGGCTGGCGAGCCCGTCGAGGACATCGACGTCGCCGTCGAGGCTGGCGACTCCGGCAGCCACGGTCTCGACACCGGCGATAGAGGCGTCGGCGAAAACGGCGAGGAGCGCGAACAGGCGCTGCTCCTCGGCATGGAGCATGCCGTAGCTCCAGTCCATCGTGGCGCGGAGCGTCTGTTGCCGCTCGGGCAGATCGCGGGGGCCGCTGCGCAGGAGCTTGAGGCGATTCTGGAGCTGGGCGAGCAGCGCCTCGGGGGTGAGCAGATTGAGCCGCGCCGCGGCCAGCTCGATCGCCAGAGGCAGGCCGTCGAGGCGGCGGCAGATATCGGCGATCGCCGGTGCATTGTCGTCGGTGAGGCGGAAGTCGGGCCGGATCGCCTTCGCCCGGTCGACGAAAAGCTGGACCGCCTCGTGGCCGGCGATTTGCGCCGCGGTCGGCGGCCTGACGGCTGCCGGTGGCAGCGTCAGGGGCGGGATCGGCTGGACGTGCTCGGCGCGCACATGCAGGGCCTCGCGACTTGTCACCAGCACAATCAGGCGGGGACACTCGGCGAGCAAGTCGGCGACCGCGCCGGCGGCTTCGGTCACTTGCTCGAAATTGTCGAGAACGAGGAGGGTGCGGCGGTCGCGGAGATACTTGGCTAGTGTCTCGCGCAACGGCCGGTCCGCGCTGTCGCCGACCCCGACCGCGCGGGCGACCGCGGTCAGAACCGCGCCGGTATCGCGGGCGTTGGCGAGGTCGACGAAGAAGACACCGTCGGCAAAGTGGGGCGCCGCATCTTCCGCGGCGCGGATGGCAAGGGCGGTCTTGCCGGTGCCGCCGGGACCGAGAAGCGTCAGAAGCCGGATCGAGCCGTCGCCGAGCGACTCGGCGATGCGGTCGAGCTCGGCGCCGCGGCCGATGAAAGCGGCGGCCCGCGCCGGCAGGCTGGCGGTCGCGACGGTGACCGTGACCAGCGGTGGAAAGTCCCCGGCGAGATCGGGATGGAGGAGCTGGTAGACATGCTCCGGCCGGCCGAGATCCTTGAGGCGATGCTCGCCAAGATCGCGAAAGCTTGCACCTGAGGGCAGATGCTCTGCGGCGAGCGCCGCCGCCGCCGCCGACAAGAGCACCTGGCCACCGTGGCCGGCCGCCATCAGCCGGGCGGTGCGATTGATCGTCGGCCCGAAGAAGTCGTCAACCCGGCGCTCGGCCATGCCGCAGTGGAGCCCCATCCGCACCCTGAGCGGGCCCGTCTCCGGCCACGGCTCGCTCGCCAGCGCCCGCTGCGCCGCGAGGCACGCTGCGGCGCCGTCCACAGCGCTGGCGAACACCGCCATCGTGCCGTCGCCGGTCGACTTGACGACCCGTCCACCGGGAGATTCGACCGCCGCCTGAAGGATCGCAT
>JBDTLN010000168.1:0-5580 GCA_039934795.1 Bauldia sp.
GATCCCCGACTATCCGAAGCCGGGGATTCTCTTCCGCGACATCACCACGCTCATCGCCGATCCGGTTGGTCTCCGCTCTGCCATTGACGGCCTCGTCTGGCCGTTCCTCACCCAGCGCATCGACCACGTCGTCGGCATCGAGGCGCGCGGATTCATCCTCGGCGGCGCCGTCGCCGATGAGCTCGGCCGCGGCTTCGTGCCGATCCGCAAGAAGGGCAAGCTCCCGTCGAAAACCATCGGCGAGGATTACAGCCTCGAATACGGCGTCGACACCATCGAAATTCACGCCGACGCCATCCACACCGGCGACCGCATCCTGCTCATCGACGACCTGATCGCCACCGGGGGCACGGCCGATGCCGCCATCAAGCTCCTGCGCCGCTCCGGCGGCGAGATCGTCGCCGCCGCCTTCGTCATCGACCTTCCCGATCTCGGCGGCGCCGATCGCTTGCGCGCCAAGGACGTGAAGGTCCACACACTGGTCAGTTTCGAGGGACATTGAGCATGGCCGACTTCCACATCTATATCGGCTACCGGACCATCTCCTCATGGTCGATGCGCGGCTGGATGCCCCTGAAGAAGGCCGGCGTCCCGTTCGAGGAGACGCTGCTCCGCTACCGCATCCCGGAAGACAAGAAGCGCCTCGCCGCCTTGTCGCCAACCGGCAAGGTGCCGCTCCTCGTCCACCAGCGCGACGGCAAGCAGGTCAAGATCTGGGATTCCCTTGCGATCGGCGAATATCTTGCTGAGCTTTTCCCGGACAAGCAGTTCTGGCCGGCCGACCCCGCCGCCCGCGCCTATGCCCGCTCGATCGCGGCGGAGATGCACTCCGGCTTCCGGCCGCTTCGCGAGCATCTGTCGATGGCGCTGCTCGAGGCCCGGCCGGGGCAGGGGATCAACGACCCCGCCGCCGTCGCCGACATCGCCCGCATCGACGCCATGTGGTGCGAGTGCCGCGACACCTGGGGCAAGCAGCATGGCGGGCCGTTCCTCTTCGGCCACTTCACCATCGCCGACGCCATGTACCTGCCGATCTGCACCCGCTTCCGCACCTACATGCCGCACCTCATGCCGACCGCCATGCGCTACGTCGAGGCCATGCTCTCCGACCCGGACTTTCTCGTCTGGGAAGAGCGCGCCATGGAGGATCCGCCGGTCGATCCGCTGCCGGCGTGAATGAGTTCAGCGGATGATCGCCCGGGCAATCTGCGGAGCCTTCCTGCTCCTTGCCACCGTGTTCCCTGGGGTCAGCGCCGCCTCGGCCGAGGACGCTGCCGCCGCCGAAATCCGCGCCACGCTCGAACAGTGGCGTGTGGATTTCAACGCCCGCAACGCCGGGCACATCTGCGACCTGTTCACGAAAGACCTGCTCTACGATTTCCAGGGCCTGCCCGAGCAGAACTACGACCTGATCTGCGCGCGGCTCAACAAGGCGCTGGCCGACACGACGCGCACGTTCAGCTACGGCCTCCGGATCAAGGAGATCATCGTCGTCGAGCCGATCGCCATCGTCCGGCTGACCTGGCTCTCGACCCTGACTCTCGCCGACGGCACCAGCGAGACCGACGAGGAACCCGGCCTCGATGTGTTCCAGCGCCAGGCCGACGGCGCGTGGAAAATCGTCCGCTACATTGCCTACCCGGAGACCTGAGGCCTTCACCAATGTTCTTGCGGCGACGGAGTGTCGGCGGCTCGAACGCCGTCCCGCCTTGACGATGGACACCTTCGTGCCATTTGGCAGGCTTAAGCCGGCTACGGGCGACGGGTGGATTGTCATACGCAAAAGGGGCTTGCCATGATCCGGAAATTGCCGGCGCTCCGATGCGCCGTCCTGGTCCTCGTGCTTGCCGCAGGCGCCTTGCCCGCGGCTGCCGCCGACCCGGTGCCGCAGAACGATCTTCTCAATGCGACGCTGTGGGTCTCCAACGCCGTCGAATACAAGGCGAATACGCTGGGCGCCTTCGCGCTCGCCCGCATCCGCCTCGATGAAGCGCTCGCCGACAAGACCTGGACGGCGACAGGGCAGGCCGGCGCCTTTGCCGACTTGCCGCCGGCGATCATCGCCGACGTCGATGAGACCCTCCTCGACAATGGCGGCTACGAATCCTGGCTGGTCGTTTCCGGGCAGAACTACAGCAGCAAATCCTATGACGCCTGGACGAAGGCGATGGAGGCGCGGGCGGTGCCCGGCGCGGTCGATTTCGCCAAATACGCCGACAGCAAGGGCGTCAAGGTCTTCTACGTCACCAACCGCAACGCCGACCAGGAAGACCAGACCCGCAAGAACATGGAGGCTCTCGGTTTCCCGATGGGCGGCAACGTCGACACCTTCCTGATGCAGAAGGAAAAGGAAGACTGGGGCTCGAAGAAGAGCACCCGCCGCGATTTTATCGCCAAGGACTACCGCGTCCTTCTCCTCCTCGGCGACAATTACGGCGACTTCAGCGACGACTTCGCCGGCACGGAAGCCGAGCGCCTCGCCTCCTTCGAGAAGAACAAGGACCACTTCACGAAGGACTGGATCACCATCGCCAATCCCGAGTACGGCTCCTTCGAATGCGCGCCGTACAAGTGCGACTTCAAGCTGCCCGACGACGACAAGCGCAAGCTGAAGATCGACGCCCTACCCGCCTGGAAAGGCCCGCCGCCGAACTAACCACGCGACCCTGCGGGACGGCGGAACGGCGCCGCCTTCAGCCTTCGCCCGTTGCCGCGAAGACGTGGCCGGTGACAGAGAAGACCGTTTCGCCGCGCTGGTTCACGGCCGTCGTCATCATGCTGACAATGCCCCAGCCGGGCCGCGACTTCGAATGACGCTTGGCGACGATCGCATCGGTGAAGGCGAGCGTGTCGCCGGCATGGACCGGGAGGATCCATTTGAGGTCGTCGAAGCCGGGCGAGGGGCCGAAGCGGAGCGCCGGCTCGCCGCGCGCCGCCGCCTTCTCCATCTCCCGCGTCAGATAGGCGACGCGCAGCTTCATCATCACGGCGGTAGTGTGCCAGCCGCTGGCGGCGAGCTTGCCGAACTGGCTCTTCGCCGCGGCCTCCTCGTCGAGATGGAAGGTCTGAGGATCGAAGGCCTTGGCGAAGCGCTTGATCTCCTCGGCGCTGAAGGTGTGCGAGCCGAACTGGTAGACGTCGCCGACGGCGACACGCTCATAGGCGCTGCTGGGGGTGCTGGCCGGGGCGCTCATGGCTGGCCTCCGTCGCGGGCGGCAAAGAGGATCGGGTTCTCCAGCCACATCACAATCTCGCCGGACTGGTTCACCACTTCATGGCGGAAGCGGACGATGCCCATTTCCGGCCGGCTTTTCGAGCGCCGCGCCTCGAGCACGGTGCAGGTGCCGGAGAGCGTGTCGCCGGGCCGCACCGGCTTCTGCCATTTCAGGGTCGTGATGCCGGGCGAGCCCATGGACGAGGAATCGACCATGAAGGCGTCGCAGATCATGCGCATGAACAGCGCCGAGACATGCCAGCCGGAGGCGATCAGCCCGCCGACCAGGGCGCTTGCCGGCGCCTGCTCGTCGAGGTGAAACGGCTGGGGGTCGAACTCGGCGGCAAAGGCGATGATCTCGGCGCGCGTCACATGCCGCGGCGCCAGGGTCAGCACGGTGCCGGGCGTGAAATCCTCGAAATAGCGCATTGGATTGCGGGGGTTTGGGCTCGGAGGCGGGAAATCAGCCAGAAGCGATAGCGCCCTCGACGGTTTCGATCAACAAGGCTGCCCGGCGCGCTCGTCAAACCGCCGGTTTGGCCGCGTTGCCGGCCTCACACATTGAACTTGAACAGCATCAGGTCGCCGTCGGCGACCACATAGTCCTTGCCCTCGTCGCGGGCCTTGCCGGCTTCCTTGGCGGGCTGCTCGCCGCCGAGGCGGATGAAGTCGTCAAAGGCGATCGTCTGGGCGCGGATGAAGCCCTTCTCGAAATCGGTGTGGATGACGCCGGCGGCCTGCGGCGCCCTCATACCGCGGATGATCGTCCAGGCGCGGACCTCTTTCGGTCCGGCGGTGAAGTAGGTGATGAGGCCGAGAAGACCGTAGGCGGCGCGGATCAGGCGGTCGAGGCCGGGCTCCGCCAGTCCGAGCGTCGCCAGGAACTCGTGCTCCTCGACGTCGGGAAGCTGGGCAACCTCGGCCTCGATGGCGGCGGAAATGACGACGCTGGCGGCGCCCTCGGCGGCCGCCATTTTCGCCACCGCCTCGGCATGGCGGTTGCCCGTTGCGGCCGCGGCTTCCTCGACATTGGCGACGTAGAGGATGGGCTTGGCGGTGAGCAGGTTGAGCGAGCGAAACAGGGTCTCGTCGCCCTTCGGCACGCTCACCAGCCGCGCCGGCTTGCCGGCGGACAGGAGGCCGATCGCGGCATCCATCAGCGCCACCTCGGCCTTGGCCTCCTTGTCGCCGGTGGCCGCGCGCTTGCGCAGCGGCGTCACCCGTCGCTCGAGGCTGGCAAGGTCGGCGAGCATCAGTTCCGTGTTGACGGTCTCGGCATCGGCGACCGGGTCGATCCGGCCCTCGACATGGGTGACGTCGGTGCCCTCGAAGCAGCGGAGGACATGGATCACCGCGTCGACCTCTCGGATATTGGCGAGGAACTGGTTGCCGAGCCCTTCGCCCTTGGAGGCGCCGCGCACCAGCCCGGCGATGTCGACGAAGCCGATCTTGGTCGGCACGATCTGCTGCGGCTTGGCGATGGCGGCGATGGCGTCGAGCCGCGGGTCGGGCACCGCGACCTCGCCGGTGTTCGGCTCGATGGTGCAGAACGGATAGTTGGCCGCCTGCGCCGCCGCCGTCCGGGTCAGCGCGTTGAAGAGGGTCGACTTGCCGACATTCGGCAGGCCGACGATGCCGCATTTCAGTGCCATGTGGTTCCTGGGTTGTCGACGGAGGCTAGAGGGCGACGTCGTGCTTGAATGGGTCGACGATCTGCATTCCCTCTAGCATGCGGCCGTCACTCAGGTCTTCCGTTGCGAAGATGCGGCAATTGGCGCGCAGCGCCGAGGCCAGCAGTAGACAATCCCACCAGTGATAGCCGGTCGAGTCCTGAAGTCTGAACGCGCTTTGAGTCACCTCAGCGTCCAATGGCGCAATGCAACTCCGGAAGAGGGTGGCGATGAAATTCCGTGCATCGCTTTGCGGCATCAAGCCAAGGCGGTCGGTCAACACGCGATAGCACTCATTGAGGCATTGGGGGCTGGTAACGAGAAGGTCTGCCCTGTGTGCCGAGAGAAGCAGATTGCTAGCTCTGAGCCTTTTTGCCGGTTCGCGCGGATCGAGGCTGTAGATCAGTACGTTCGTGTCGACGAAGAGCCGGCCGATCATAGAGTTCGTCTCGCGTGGGAAGATTTGCAGCGACGCCGGGATATCCCGGACCTGTCAGGAAGTACTCGAGTGTTTGGGGCGTGTTGCCAGCGTCCCGATCTTCGGCGAGGGCTCGCTCGCGTTCGATCCGCTCGCCCATCCAGCGCGACAGGCTTTTTCCGGCTTTCGCGGCCTCGACTTTTGCCCACCGCACCGCTCCCTCGTTCAGGGTGATCGTGACGTTCTTCATTTGCGTCCTCGCGTATTTTCGCCATCGC
>JBDTLN010000169.1:0-5558 GCA_039934795.1 Bauldia sp.
CATGGCGACTCCGGCGAGTTCGATCCCGAGTTGCAGAAACCAGCGGGGACGCGGCATCGCACCCGTCTTGCACATTCCCGGTCTTTCACAATCCGGCACGCAACCGCGGGAATCCGTGACAACCCCCAGGTCGGCCGGCGTTTGACTCTATTGTCGTCGTCTAAGGTAGGATGGGCGGGTCGCACCCGGGGAACCGGGCCGCCGCACCGGATGGGAGGAACACGGCGATGGTGGGCATCGTCACGACTCCGGCTGGCTATCAGCCGATTCGTGGTCTCGACCAGTTCGTCACGTCGGGCGACGCCGGCGGCATCGGCTACTGCATTGCCGAGGGCAAGCCTTATGCCCTTGAATTTGCTCATGATCGCGACATCGTTTGCCTGGTCTTCGGCGACATCGTCAGCCGCGCCAAGTTCGAGGACGATCGCGAGGACGAGGTTGTCTTTCTCGGCGGTTCCGCTGCGTTCCACCCGAGGGGTGGCAACATGCGCATCGCGGCCAGCGATGTGCGCCACGGGTTCATATCGATCAGCTATTCGGACGAGTTTCGCCAGCTTCTCGACGACGTCGATATCGACAGGATCCGCCGCTGCGGCAGCCAGAACAACATCCAGAACCAGGCGATCAAGGCGCTTGTCGCCTACGGCCGCGAGCGGGTGCGGCGTCCCGAAACCTTGCACTCTATCGAGCTCCAGTTTCTCGCCTGTGCCGCCTATCTCGAGACGATACGCAGGCTGGCAACCGCTTCCGCCGAACCACGCACCGCATTGTCGGACCGCGAGTTCGCCGCGCTTGCCGGCTATGTCGATGAGAACCTCGAGGGCAAGATCACCTGCGCCGACCTCGTCCGCGAAACCGAACTGCCGATGCGGGTCATTTTCGACGGCATCAAGTCGCGCACCGGCCGCTCGCCCTACAGCTTCATCGTCGAGCGGCGCGTCAGGCGCGCCGAGGCGATGCTGGTCGGCTCCGGCGCGCCGCTCGCCGAGATCGCCGTGGCTTGCGGTTTCTGCTCGCAACAGCACATGACGACGACGCTGTCGCGGAAGCTTGGCGCCACGCCGCAGCAGATTCGCGTCGCCGCCGTCCGCCGCAAGAATCCGGGAACGCCGGAAGCCTCTCCGAACCGTGCGTATGCGTCCCGCTCCAGCGCCTCGAACACGGCAAGGTTCGCCGGGTCGACGAAGGGGAAACAGGAGAAGAGGGCGACGCCGGCAAGGCCGCTCGCCGGGTCGAGCCAGAAATAGGTCGAGGCGAGGCCCGCCCAGAACTGGCTCCCGGCGCGACGGCGGCCCTCGACATCGGCGATGTTGGTCATCGCGGCAAGGCTCCACCGTTTCGGAACGTCGGGGAGCAGGTCGATGTCGGCGCTGACGGCGGGGAGCTGGGAGGGGAGTGCCCGTACCGCGATGTCGCCGGTGTGATTGGCAAGGAAGCGGTCGGCGGTCTCCGGGCGGACAAGCTGGCGGCCATTACCGTTGCCGCGGTTGAGCAGCATCCGCAGGAACCGGATGTAGTCGCCGGCGGTGCCGTAGAGCCCGGCGCCGCCCATGTAGAATTCCGGCTCCTGCGCGATCGCGAAGTCCGCCGGCTCGAACGCGCCGCTTGGCGATTTCGCCCATACCGGCACCAGCCGGGCGCGACGCTCGGCGCCGAGAATGAATCCGGTCGCGGTCATGCCGAGCGGCGCGAAGATATGCTCGGCGAAATATTCCTCCAGCCGCTGCTCGCTGACCGTCTCGACGATGCGGCCAAGCCAGTCGACGCCGATGCTGTGCTCCCAGCGCGTACCCGGATCGGCGACCAGCGGCTGGTGGAGTGCCTCGCGCTTGCCGGTCGTCATCCCCGGCAGGTTCCTGTCGATCGTGTAGCGGAGGATGTCGGCGTTCCAGGCGTCCGTGGCGTAGCCGGAGGTGTGCGTCATCAGGTGGCGGATCGTCACCGGCCGCACCGGATCGCGGAACGCCGGCGTCCCTTCGGCGGCAAAGCCGGTGAGCACGCGATGCGGCAGCATTCCGGGGGCATGGTCGCCGGCAAGGTCGTCGAGACTGAGCTTGCCGCGCTCGATGAGCTGCAGGGCGGCGAAGCAGGTGACCGGCTTGGTCATCGAGGCGAGGCAAAACACATCGTCGAGGCGAAGGCCGGCCGCGCCGGGTGCCCCGAGTTCGCCGAACGCCGCCTCGTAGAGGACGCAGTCGCGATCGGCGACCACAGCGACGACACCGGGGATGGCGCTGTCGCGGAGCGCGGCCCGGGCCGCGGCCTCGAAGCGCGGCATCGGGTGGGCGGCGGTGTCGGCGAGTCCGGCGTTGGTCATGACGTTTCCCGGCGGGCGCCGCATTCATGGGCGGTCGCAGCTTCCCCTTGCGTTCTTATAGCCGATTGCCGCTCCGCATGAGGACGCCGCCGGCAATGCCACCGGCCGTCCGGCGATGCGCTAAGGTGGATCGGTCTTCTGCTCCACCGCCGGCCACGACGCCATGCACTATCAACCCGAGAAAAACGATCACGGGCTCCCGCACAGTCCGTTCCTGGCGCTGGTGGCGCCGCGGCCGATCGGCTGGATCTCGACCATCAGCCCGGCCGGGGTCGTCAACCTTGCGCCCTACAGCTTCTTCAATGCCGTTTCCAGCCGGCCGCCGATGGTGATGTTCGCCAGTTCCGCGCCGAAGGACTCGCAGGGCAATGCCGAGGCGAGCGGCGAGTTCGTCGCCAACCTTGCCACCTACGATTTGCGCGAGGCGGTCGTCGAGACGTCCCGGCCGATCGGCGCGCATCTCAGCGAGCCGGAGACGATCGGCCTCGCCATGACGGCATCGCGCTACGTCAAGACGCCCCGTGTCGCGCGGGCGCACGCGGCGCTCGAATGCCGCTACCTGAAGACCGTCGAACTCCACGACCACGCCGGCAAGCGTGTCTCCTCCTCGGTGGTCTTCGGCGAGGTGGTCGGCGTCTTCATCGACGACGCGCTCATCGTCGAGGGGCTGGTCGACCTGTCGCAAGCCCGGCCGCTCGCCCGCCTCGGCTACAAGGACTACGCCACCCTCGCCGAAATATTCGCCATGGCGGTGCACGGCTAGAAGCCATCGGGCGAGATGCGCGGGCCGTCGCCGCCGACTGTCAGGCAGGCAGCGTTGGCAGCGTCTTCGGCTCAGTTCGCCGCGGGGCTCGCGGGCGGCCCTTGTCGGCGCCGATGTCGCGAACGCTGTGGCGCTCGATCAGTTCGCATTCGAGCCGGACCCGCACCGGCGGCGGCGCCGGCGTGTCGCGCCGCATGCGCTGGAGGAGGTCCTCCGCCGCCAGCCGGCCGAGTTCGGCGCGCGGCTGGCGCATGGTGGTGAGGCCGGGCGAGAAGAATTGCAGATACTCGATGTCGTCGAAGCCGACGACCGAAACATCGTCGGGGACGCTGAGCCCGCTGGCAGCGAGCGATCGGATGAAATTGACGGCGGTTTCGTCATTGGCGGCAAACACCGCGGTCGGCCGGTCGGCAAGCGCGAGAAAGGATCGCGCCGCGGCCGAGCCGCCCTCCGGCATGAAGTCGCCCGGCCAGATCAGTGTCGGCTCGACCTCGACGCCGATCGCGGCCAGCGCATCCTTGTAGCCGCGCATGCGCTCGAGGCCTTCGAGATTGTTCTTCGGACCGGTGATGTGGCCGATGCGGCGGTGGCCCCGCGCGATGAGGTAGTCGACCAGCCGGCGCGCCGCCGAACGGCTGGCGGCGTGGAACACGGGAAGGTTGGCGCGCGGGATGTCGATGCAGATGAGCGTCGTCGGCACCAGCCCCTCGATTCCGGCGCGCTCGTTCTCGGCCGGCAGGTGCCCGGTAAGGAGAATGACGCCGTCGACCTGGCCGGCGCGGATCAGGCGGGCGTAGTGCGCCTCGCGTTCGCGGCTGTTGCGCGTGTCGCCGATGATGAGGCCGTAGCCGGCCTCGGAGAGAACGTCCTCGACGGCGTTGAGGATCGGCGTGAAGAAAGTGTTGGTCATGCCGGGGACGAGCGCCAGCACCATGCGCGTCGAGCGGACGCGAAGATTGCGGGCGCTGGCGTTCGGCGTGTAGCCGGTCTCGGCGATCGCCCGGTCGACCAACGCGCGCGTCGCCTCCGACACGCGCTCCGGGCTGGCGAGCGCCCGGCTGACGGTCGCCGTCGACACCCCGGCGCGCCGCGCCACGTCGCGGATCGTGACGCCATGACCGAAGGCCAGGGAGGATGTCGATGGTCTTCGCATGACGTCGCCGCAGCGTGCGGCCTCTCCATCTCTTGCCGGCCGACGCCGGTGGGCCGTTGACATCGACCGTAGTTCGACTAATGTCAATGTAATCGATTACAGACAATAAGCAAAAGACTGCACTGGAAGGAAACGCCAGCCGGTCATCCCAGTGTCCGGCTTCTGAAAAAGCGCCAAAGGGCGCTTCAAACAAGGAGGATGGAATGAAGCAATTCGCCAAACGGTTGCTCGGCGCAACCACGCTTGCCGCCTTCGTCATCGGCCCGTCGCTGGCCTCGGCAGCCGATCTCGAAGTCATTCACTGGTGGACGTCGAAGGGTGAATCCGCGGCGGTATCGGAGTTCGCCAAGGCTTTCGACGCCGACGGCCAGGACAAATGGATCGACAGCGCCATCGCGCTTGGCGAGACGGCCCGCAAGACCATCATGGACCGCACGCTCGGCGGCGATCCGCCCGGTGCGGCGCAGTTCAATCCGGGCCGCGAGTACGAGGAATTGATCAAGAATGACAAGCTCCTGCAGCTCGACGATGTTGCGGAAGCCGGGCACTGGGCCGACGTGATCCGGCCGAAACAATTCATCGACGCGTGCCGTCAGGACGGCCACTGGTACTGTGTGCCGGTCAACATTCATTCGTGGCCGTGGGGCTGGTACTCGAAGGCGGCCTTCGCCAAGGCGGGCCTCGCCGAGCCGCGCAACTTCGACGAGTTCGTCGCCGACGCGCCGAAGCTCAAGGATGCCGGCATCATTCCGCTGGCGATTGGCGGCGACGGCGGCGGCTGGCAGATCTCGAATGCCTATTTCATCCTCCTGCTCGAGAATCTCGGCATCGCCAACCGCGACCATTTGTTTGACAAGAAGGATCTGGCGCTCGCCGCCGGGCCGGAAGTGTTGAAGTCCCTGACCCAGCTCAAGGACCTGAAGAAGTACACCGACGACGGCTACGCCAATCGCAGCTGGAACGACACCACCAATCTGGTCATGCAGGGCAAGGCCGGCCTTCAGATCATGGGCGACTGGGCCCGCGGCGAATTTGCTGCCGCCGGCATGACCGGCGTCAAGGACTTCGGCTGCATGATCGGCCTCAACGAAGACAATCCGGTCGTTACCACCGATGGCGACGTGATGGTCTTCTTCAAGCAGGCGGATCCCGAAAAGGAAGCCGCCCAGAAGCGTCTGGCTGCCCTGCTGCTCACCCCTGCGGTCCAGGTCGCCTTCAACAACGCCAAGGGCTCAATGCCGGTGCGCGGTGACGTCGACATGTCGACGGCCGATCCCTGCATGCAGAAGGCGCTGAAGGCTGTCGCCGACCCGGCGAGGATCGCT
>JBDTLN010000170.1:0-5528 GCA_039934795.1 Bauldia sp.
CGCGGCGCGTCAGGAGCTCGTCAGCCGCGCCGCCAAGCTCGCTTACCCGATCCGCGATGGCATCCCGATCATGCTGCCCGAAGAAGCCCGTTCGCTCGATTGAATTTGCTGCGTACGGGGAGTGGCGGACCGGACAGCGGTAGCAGCCTGCGGCAGTCGGCTTCAAATCGCCTCGCCCTTGAGGAGCCGTGGTAGCTCGCCGTCCTCGCCCGCGGCCTCGCGCATGAACAGGCGCTTCAGCCCCGGCATGCGGTCGACAAGGCCGAGCCCGACATCGCGGACCAGACGCAGCGCAGCGTTGTCGTTGGAAAAGAGACGGTTGAGCACGTCGGTGGTGAGCCCCATCTGCAGCGTGTCGAACCGCCGCCAGCGCTCGTAGTTCCGCAGCACCGCGAGTGCGCCGATGTCGAGGCCGAGGCGCTCGGCTTCGACGATCGTCTCGGCGAGCGCTGCAACATCGCGGAAGCCGAGGTTGAGTCCCTGCCCCGCTATCGGGTGAATGCCGTGCGCGGCGTCGCCGGCGAGGGCGAAGCGCGGCGCGACGAAGGATCGCGCCAGCGTGAGATCGAGCGGAAAGGCGCGCGGCGTGTCGAGCACCCGCAACTTGCCGAGGCGGTGGCCGAAACGCCGTTCGAGCTCGACCTGGAAGATGAGTGGGTCGCCGGCGACAAGCCGCTCGGCGATTGCGCGCGGCTCCGTCCAGACCAGCGACGAGCGGTTCCCCGCCGCGTCCGGCGCAAGCGGCAGAATCGCGAACGGACCGCCGGGAAGGAAGTGCTCCTCGGCCCGCCCGTGATGCGGCTTGCCATGCCCGACAGTGGCGACGATCCCCGACTGGCCGTAAGAGGTGACGATGGTCGCGATGCCGGCGACGTCGCGGAGCCGCGAGCGGACGCCATCGGCGGCGACGACGAGCCGCGCCGCGATCGCACCACCCCCGGCGAGCCGCGCGGTGACGGTTCCCGGCGCGACGACGAAGTTCGTGACCGAATCGGGTGCCAGTATCACCGCACCGGCCTCGACGGCGGCGCGACGGAGGGCGCCGACCATCGACCGGTTCATGACCATATGCGCGAACGGCCCGTCGCCGGCTCCGGCATCGGCAAAGGTCAGAAACACCGGTCGCACCGCGTCGCGCGTTCGGCTGTCGGTGACGATCATCTCGTTGATCGGCTGCGCTGCCGCCGCGATCTCTGTCCAGACGCCGAGCTGCTCGAGCATCCGCCGCCCGGCGGCCGCCACCGCCGAAGTGCGTCCGTCCTTCGCCTCGGCGCCTGGCGGAGTCGCATCGACCAGCGTCACGCCGAGACGAGGCGAGGCACGCCGCAGCGCCAGCGCCAGCGCCAAGCCCACGTGGCCGCCGCCGGCAATCAGCACGTCGGTTCGGCTATGCTCGTGATCATGGGAGTTTTCGGCCAACGCTGTCACTGGCTCTTCCCGCTAGGCTGTCGCTCCGGCGCTTGACACCATTCCGCCGGGCTGGTCGAAAAGGGCGGCCACTATTCCGCGGCCCCACGGGATCCGCCATGGCCAACGCCGTCGACTCCCTTCTCTCCATACTCGATCTCGAACCCCTCGAACACAATCTGTTCCGGGGTCGCAGCCCGCAATCGGGCTGGCAGCGCGTCTTTGGCGGCCAGGTGATCGGCCAGGCCTTGGTCGCCGCCGCGCGCACCGTCGAGGGAAGGAGCGCCCATTCGCTGCACGGCTATTTCATGCGGCCCGGCGACCCGAAGGTGCCGATCATCTACGAGGTCGATCGCATCCGCGACGGCAAGAGCTTCAACACCCGCCGCGTCGTTGCCATCCAGCATGGTGAAGCGATCTTCACCATGGCGGCATCGTTTCAGATCGAGGAACCGGGCCTCAGCCACCAGATCCCGATGCCCGACGTGCCGCCGCCGGAATCGCTCCCGAGCGAGGCCGATTTGAAGAAGCTCTTCCTCGACAGCGCCCCGGCGGTCGTCCGGCGCTACTGGGAGCGCGAGCGGCCGATCGAGATCCGGCCTGTGGATCTGCGCCACTATGTCAGCCGCGACGTCCTCGATCCCGTGCAGCGGGTCTGGGTGAAGGCAACCCATCCCCTCCCCGACGATCCCGGCATCCACCGCTGCGTCCTCGCCTATGCTTCCGACATGACGCTGCTCGACACGGCCCTGTTCGCCCACGGCCGGACCATCTTCGACCACGATCTTCAGGTAGCTAGCCTCGACCACGCCTTGTGGTTCCACCGCCCGTTTCGCGCCGACGAATGGCTGCTCTACGCCGAGGACAGCCCCTCGGCTTCCGGGGCGCGCGGCCTGACCCGGGGCAGCCTTTTCAGCCGCGACGGAACCCTTGTCGCATCGGTCATGCAGGAAGGGCTGATCCGCGTGCGCCCGCCTCTCAAGGAAACCTGACCGGCACGCCCGTTAGTTAGGCAAAAAGCAATTTTTGCCTATTTTTTTGGCACGCGATGGGCGCGAGGGCGTTCGCGGTAGCCAGCAGAAACCCAATCCTGTTCATTTTCAATGACTTGACGAATTTTAGCCGACTTGGCACGGACCTTGATTCCCTCCCGCCGGTCGAGGTCGGGGGCGATCCACATCCGCCGGCATTCACCGAATTCATTCGGGCTCCGCAAACGCGCCTTGAAGCTAAGGCGTGGGCGGAAGGAAACGGGAACCATGCCATGAAAATCGTTATGGCCATTATCAAGCCCTTCAAACTCGATGAGGTGCGCGATGCCCTCACGGCGGTCGGCGTTCAGGGCCTGACCGTCACCGAGGTCAAGGGCTACGGCCGCCAGAAGGGTCACACGGAAATCTACCGCGGCACCGAATACGCCGTCAGTTTCCTGCCCAAGCTCAAGATCGAAATCGCCGTTGGCGCCGATCAGGTCGACAAGGTCGTCGACGCCATCTCGACCTCGGCCAAGACCGGCCAGATCGGCGACGGCAAGATCTTTGTATTCGCCCTCGATCACGCCGTGCGCATCCGCACCGGCGAGACCGACGCCGACGCGCTGTGAGCATTGCTCGATGAATCAACCAACTCCCCCCGACAACCCCGCCAACCTTGAGTCCAGCGCGCCCGCCATCTTTCCCGGCACTGCGCGGATCGAGCGATCCGCTAGGAGGACTTCCATGAAATACCCGACAAGATCGTCCCTGCTCGGCGCCGCCGGGCTGCTCATCGTGCTGGCGGGGGCGGCGTTCGCCCAGGACGCCGCCGTCCCCGCGGTCGAGGCGGCCGCAGAGGCAGCGCCTGCCGCGCCGACAGTCAACGCCGGCGACACGGCGTGGATGCTCACCTCGACGGCCCTCGTCCTGATGATGACGATCCCCGGCCTCGCCCTCTTCTACGGCGGCATGGTGCGCAAGAAGAACATCCTTGCGACCATCATGCAGAGCTTCGCGATCACCTGTCTGATCACCGTCGTCTGGATGATCGTCGGCTATTCGCTCGCCTTCACCGACGGCGGCGGCATGAATGCGTATATCGGTGGCATGTCGCGGTTTCTTCTCAACGGCATGAGCGTCGACGCGGTCAAGCTCACCATCCCGGAAACGGTCTTCATGACCTTCCAGATGACCTTCGCCATCATCACCCCGGCGCTGATCTGCGGCGCCTTCGCCGACCGCATGAAATTCTCGGCGATGCTGTGGTTCATCGGCCTGTGGAGCATCTTCGTCTACAGCCCGATCGCCCATTGGGTCTGGGGCGGCGGCTTCCTTGGCACATGGGGCGTCCTCGACTACGCCGGCGGCACGGTCGTCCACATCAACGCCGGCGTTGCCGGCCTGGTTGCCGCGCTCGTTCTCGGCAAGCGCGTCGGCTACGGCTCGGACAACATGGCGCCGTACAACCTCGTCTTCGCGGTGATCGGCGCCTCGCTCCTCTGGGTCGGCTGGTTCGGCTTCAACGCCGGCTCGGCCATCAGCTCAGGCTTCGGCGCCGGCTCGGCCATGGCGGCCACCCAGATCGCCACCGCTGGCGCTGCGCTTGCCTGGATGTTCGCCGAGTGGATCGGCAAGGGTAAACCCAGCGTCCTCGGCATCATCTCTGGTGCTGTCGCCGGCCTTGTCGCCATCACCCCGGCGGCGGGTTTCGTTGATCCCAAGGGCGCGCTGATCATCGGCATCATCGCCGGCGTCATCTGCTACTGGGCGGCGACCTCGCTGAAGCACATGCTGGGCTATGACGACTCCCTGGACGCTTTCGGCGTTCACGGCGTCGGTGGCTTCGTTGGCGCGATGCTCACCGGCGTCTTTGCCAAGGCGACCATCGGCGCAGCCAGCGGCTACACCTCGGTCGGCCTCCTCGAAGGCAATGCCAGCCAGGTGTGGACGCAGTTCCTCGGCTGCCTTGTCACCATCGTCTGGTGCGGTGTCGTAACCTGGATCATCCTCAAGATCGTCGACGTTATCGTCGGTCTCCGGGTCACCCGCGAGGTCGAGGTCGAAGGTCTCGACATCAACCTCCACGGCGAAGTCATCCAGTAGCCCTGGGTTCAGCCGGCGGCGACCCCGCCGGCTGCTATCGCTCCCAAACGGCCGGCGCCTCGCGCCGGCCGTTTTTCGTTGGTTAATGGCGGCTTTACCAAGGCGCGCTACGGTCGACCCCAAGCGTTAGGGATACGGGCGTCGATCATGAACAAAACCGCGGCTTGCAGCCATTGCTGGAGTAAGCCGCCATGTCACGCAGCGTCCCGCCCGCGTCCCGGCGACACCCTTCCCGCCCGCCCCGCGCGGCGCCCCTACCCATGCTTACCCGCGTAAGGACCTCAAGAAACATGCGTTCGACCAGATCGGTCCCCATTTCCCTCGATTCCGACGGAACCCTCCGGCGCCTCGCCAAACGCAACATCGCGGGCGCCGTCGGCCTTGGCGTCATCGCTCTCGCCGCTGCCCTCGCCGCGAGCCTTGCCACCTGGACCGTCGACGACCCGAGCTTCAGCCACGCCACCGATCACGCCGCCCGCAACGTCCTCGGCATGCCCGGCGCCATCGTCGCCGACCTTCTCATGCAGTTCCTCGGCCTTGCCGCGGCGCTTTTCCTCGTGCCGCCGGTGATCTGGGCGTGGCGTCTCCTCTTCGCCCTGCCGTCCCGCTCGGGCCGGCTGGCCGTCCTTGCCTGGGTCGGCGGATCGCTTGTCGCCGCCGCCGCGCTTGCCACGATGCCGATGCCGGCGACCTGGCCCCTGCCGACCGGGCTTGGCGGGGTCGCCGGCGACCTTCTCGCCCGGCTCCCGGCGCTGGCCCTGGGCGGGGAGCTCTCCACTCTGGCGAACCTCCTCCTCGGCAGTATTTTGACCGTCGTTGCCGTCGCCCTGTCCCTCATTGCGTGCGGCTTCGGTAAGCGGGCCTCGGCCGTGGAATCGCTGGTCGCCGCGCGAGGCCGCGCGCCCGCCGCCAAAACGGCGAGGAAACCCGCCGTCGTCGAAGACGACGATGCGGACGAGGACGATCGACCCAACAACTTCGCCATTCTCATGGGAGCCATGGCCCATCTGCGCCGCCGCCTCGGGAGCGGCCTCCGGCGCCTTG
>JBDTLN010000171.1:0-5520 GCA_039934795.1 Bauldia sp.
AGCATCGCGGACTCGCTGGCGGAAATTCGGGCGGTCGCTGACCTCACCGGCCATCCGCAGCGCGGCGAGGCCATCGCCGCCTCGATCCTTTCGGCTGAGGAGCGCGCCCGCCTTGCTGCGGCGCGGCCTCAGGGGATGCCGAGCGCGGTGTTCTACCAGCGCCGCGGATACACCACCGGGAGCGATACGCTGACCGCGGAGTTGATGACGCTGGTCGGCCTGACCAATGCCGGCGGCGTCCTCGCAGGAGCCGGCGGCGCCTTCGTTCCGCTTGAGCGGCTGGTGGCGGCGCGGCCGGACTATCTCGTCGTTGAGACCGCGACGGCGCGCGCCGACGATCAGGGCAGCGCCCTCCTTGCCCATCCCGCCCTGGCGCGGCTCTATCCGACGGACCGGCGGATCGTCCTGCCAGCGCGGCTCACGGTGTGCGGCGGCGTATCACTCGCCGCCGCCATCGACTGGCTGTCACGCGAAGCCGAACGCGTAACGGGAGGGCGTGCGCCGTGATGTTCGGCGAACACCTTGCCGTTCTGGCGGCGGCGATGATCCTCGACGTCGCCGTCGGCGACCCCGCATGGCTGTGGCGCCGCCTCCCTCACCCGGTCAGCCTGGTGGGCAGGCTCGTTTCGGGTTTCGACCGGGCCTTCAACCGGACCGGACGGCGGCCGTGGCTCCTGAAAGCACTTGGCGCCATGACCGTCACGCTCCTTCTCATCGCGGCGCTGGCGGTCGGCGCACTGATCGAACTGGCCTTGGCGGCCATCCCCTATGGCTGGGTCGCGACCGCCATTGTCATCTCCGTGCTGCTTACGGGCCGTGACCTCTGGAATCGGGCGCGAGCGATCGCCAAAGCCTTCGAAACCGGCGGCCTCGATGCGGCGCGCGCCGCCTTCGCCCTCCTCCCTGGCGATTCCGCCGGCCTTGACGAAGCGCGCCTTTGCCGGGCGACCATCGAGAAGGTCGCATGCGGTTTCGCCGACGGGCTGGTCGCGCCGGTGTTCTGGTTCGCGCTGTTCGGCCTGCCGGGCCTCCTCGCGTGCAAGGCGGTGAACGTTGCCGACGCAGCGGTGGGGCACCTCTCTCTTCGCCACCGCGATTTCGGCTGGGCGACGGCGCGCCTCGACGACTTCTTCAACCTCCCTGCCGGCCGGATAGCCGGCCATCTCATCACCCTTGCGGCTCCCCTCGCCGGAGGTTCGGTGGCGGGGGCTCGCGCCGTGATGCGGCGCGATGCGCCGCGCCATCGCTCGGCCAATGCCGGCTGGCCGGAGGCGGCGATGGCGTCGGCGCTCGGCGTCACGCTTGGCGGACCGCGGCGTTACAGCGGCATCCTGGTCGACGATGTCTACCTCAATGCCGCCGGTCGACGCGAGGCCATCCCCGGCGACATCCGGCGCGCCCTGAAGGTCTATGTTGGAGCCGGCGTGATCCTTCTGGCGATCGTGGCCCTCGCGACCGGCGCGTTCCTGCTCGCCGGGAAAGCCGACTTCAGATGGCTACTTCCGGGCTGGGCGCGGGCTTGAGGACGAGCGGCAGCCCGGCCGTCATGACCACCACCCGAGGCACGGCCGCGGCGATGCGTTGATTCAGGATGCCGAGCGAATCAGCAAAGCGGCGGCCGAGAGCGTTGTCGGGAATGATGCCCGAGCCAACCTCGTTGGAGACCAGCACAACCGGGCCGGTGGCGTCGGCAAGGGCGGAAAGCAGCGACCCGGTCTCGGTGTCTATCGGGCGCTCCGCCTCCATCAGGTTCGACAGCCACAGGGTGAGGCAATCGACCAGCACCGCATTGGACGGGGCGGCATAGTCGCGGATTCGCTCAGCAAGGGCGAGCGGCTCCTCGACGGTCAGCCACGCCGGCTCGCGGCGATCACGGTGAAGGGCGATCCGGGCCGCCATCTCGGCGTCTCTGGCGGCTGCCGTGGCGATGTAGACGGGACGCCGGCCACTGGCCATCAGGACTCGTTCGGCAAACCGGCTCTTCCCCGAGCGCTGGCCGCCAAGAACCAGGAGGTGCGGCTGATCCGGCACGGCCCGCTCCCGTCACCGCATCAGGTGGAGCGCGACCTGGCCTTCGGCTTTGAACGCCACCAGCGCAGGAACGACGTCGAGACGCGCCGGTTGAACCGGCGGATCGACGGGATATCGGAGGCGAGAACAACGAGGCCGGCCGGAATCATCCAGAAGCCAAGGATTGGCAGGAAGCCGACCATTCCGCCGAGGACAAGCAATACACCGAGACCGATGCGAACCGCCCTGTTGCGGGGCAGTTCCAAGGCGTAACCGCCGAACCTTATCTTCGCCAAGAACGCGCTCCACGCTGCGGCGGCACAATCCTATCCTCTAGCAAATGGCGATGAACGCAAGCGTGTGCA
Organism: Bauldia sp.; assembly: GCA_039934795.1. GTDB lineage: Bacteria > Pseudomonadota > Alphaproteobacteria > Rhizobiales > Kaistiaceae > CAMCWB01. Next base: position 2,376 of record JBDTLN010000171.1, read on the forward strand.
AGTCGAGCCGACCCTTTGCAAGGCAGGCGTGGCTTTGCTATAGGGCTGCGCGCACGGCGTTTTGTGCCGATCCCCGGTAGCTCAGTTGGTAGAGCATTCGACTGTTAATCGAATGGTCGCTGGTTCGAGTCCAGCCCGGGGAGCCAGTGCCAGAAAAGGAGCGGGTCGGAATCTCGACCCGCCGGGGCCATGAAGGTACTGAACCAGCGATTCCGACAGGCGATGGGCCGCAGCCGGCGAAGACCGGTCCGCCAATGGGCTTGCTTCGAACCTCCAGCGGAGGCAAAGCGTTGCCATCGCATATCGGCCTGAGATTCGACGGATCCCTGCCAGGCGCGACCTCCTCCCCTAGGCGCCGGGCGGGAACGAACAAGGGTAAGGGGCGACACCGGCCTGATGCCGTTTCACCGACGGAAACAGACCGGGATAAACTACTCAACCGACTACAGGAGATCGCAAGGTGACACAGAGAGACATGAACTCGAACAAGAGCGGCGGCGGCCGTTCGATCATTTACATCATTATCGCGATCATCATCCTCGCGATCATCTACTGGGCGGCCAAGGGCTACTGGACCGAACCGGCGGCTCCGCCTGCGGCGACCACCAGCGAACCGGCTCCCGCGCCTGAACCCACTCCGGCGCCCGCTCCCGCGCCGGCTCCGGCGCCCGCTCCGTCGGATAGCGGCACGATGGCTCCGGAACCCGCGCCCGCCCCGTCGGACAGCGGCACGATGGCTCCGGAACCCGCGCCGGCCCCGGCCGATGGCGGCACGATGGCCCCGGAACCCGCGCCGGCAACGCCGTAGGCTCGACGCTACTCGCGCGCTCCGCCCGATCGCGGGCGGAGCGCGCATTTCTCCGATCCTGCCGACCGAGCGCCCGACGCCCGGTTGGATATCGTTCGTGCCGACCCGGGCCCCGACTGCAGGTGCGATGATGCCGCATCGCATATTCCAGCATGGGGACTTTGAAACCCTGGCCGAAGGCGTGTGGCTGCTGCGCGGCACGGTCCCGGCGCCGGTACATCGCAACATGGTCGTCGTCCGGCTGGCTTCGGGCGCGCTCCTCCTCCACAGCGTGATTGCCCTCACCGACGAACGCATGGCGGCCCTCGGACGGCTTGGACGCCCGGCTTACGCCATCGTGCCGAGCCTTCACCACATGATGGACGCGCCCTTCTACAAGACGCGCTTTCCCGACATCACGATGCTCTGTCCCGCGCCGATCCGTGCCACGGCCGCCGGGCGAGTGACGATTGATGCGACGGTAGAGGCGGTCCTGGCCACGCTCGGCATCCGCTTGCACCCGGTGCCGGCGACCCGTTCCTTCGAATACGTCTATGACATGCCGATGCCCGAGGGTGGGCGGATGCTGGTCTTCAACGACGCGCTCGGCAATCGCGGTGCGCCGACAAAGGGTCTCCTCGGATTTCTTTTCGGAAAGCTGCTCTGGGTCGCGGGTGAAGGCCCTGACCTGTCCCGGCTCTACCGGCTGACCCAGTCGAGGGACACGGCCGCCATCCGGCGCTTCGCCGCCGGGCTTGGCGGCATCCCCGACCTTCGCCTTGTGACCTTCTCGCATGGCGATCCGCTAACCGAAAACCCGGGTGCAGCGCTCAAGCGGCTGGGCGAAAAGGCCTAGTCGTTTCGGTACTGGAATCGCTTTGCCAGCGCTTAACGTTACCGAGCGATATTTGAATCAATTCCGCCGCTGCGTACCGCTCGCCGCCTATTGTCGCGCCTCGTCTTGCAAGGCAATTGAGGCCACGGAAAATGCTGAGCGACAACCATCGGGTTGCGTGGGTCGACTACGCCAAGGGCTTCTGCATCATCATGGTGGTGATGATGCACTCCACGCTCGGCGTCGAGAAGGCCGCCGAAGCCGAAGGCTGGATGCACTATCTCGTCGCCTTCGCCCGGCCCTTCCGCATGCCCGACTTCTTCATGATCTCGGGCCTGTTCCTCGCCCGCGTCATCGATCGCGACTGGCGGACCTATCTCGACAAGAAGGTCGCGCACTTCGCCTATTTTTATGTGCTCTGGCTGTGCATCCAGTTCGCCTTCAAGGCGCCCGGCGTTATCGAGGAATCCGGCGTTGCCGGCGCGCTCCGGCTTTTTGCCATCTCGTTCATCGATCCGTTCGGCACGATCTGGTTCATCTACCTGTTGCCGATCTTCTTCGTCGTGACCAAGGCGACGAAGCGCGTGCCCTGGTGGATCGTCTTCCTCATCGGCGCCTGGCTGGAGATGGCGCGGATCGAGACCGGCTGGGTGATCATCGACGAATTCGCCGCCCGTTTCGTCTACTTCTATGCCGGCTACGTTTTCGCACCCCTGATCTTCCGCTTCGCAAGCTCGGTGATCGCCAACGGGTGGACGGCAGCGGGCGGGCTCATCGCCTGGGCCCTGATCAACGGCCTTGCCGTGTTCGGCGGCGTTTCGGAATTGCCCGGCATCGGCCTCCTCCTCGGCTTCCTCGGTGCGGCTGCTGTCGTCGCCTTCTCGAGCCTTCTGTCGAAGAGCGACTGGATGGCGCCGGTGCGCTATTGCGGGCGCAACTCCATCGTCATCTATCTTGCCTTCTTCCTGCCTATGGCGGCGACGCGATCGGTGCTCCTGAAGCTTGGCATCATCTCCGACCTTGGCACGATCTCGCTCATCGTCAGCGTCGCGGCGGTGATCGGCCCGCTCGTTCTCTTCTGGCTCGTGCGGGGGACCCGGGCGAGGTTCCTGTTCGAGCGGCCGGAATGGGCGCATCTGCGTTCACGCCGCACCGGGCTGGTGGCGGCGGAGTAGCGCCGTCGCTTGCATGGCCGGTATCGTCCGGGCGACCATTGCTGGACATGCCGGCCGCCGCCCCCTCGCCCGTTCTTGTCTGGTTCCGCGACGATCTCCGGCTCGACGACAATCCGGCGCTCGCCGCGGCGGCCGCGGAAGGCCGGCCGCTTGCGCTGGTCTACCTTCTGGAGGAAGCCGATTCGGGACTTCGTCCTCTCGGCGGCGCGGCACGATGGTGGCTGCACCACGCGCTGGCGAGCCTCGCGGAGGACCTCCAGCGGCTCGGTCAAACGCTGATCCTCAGACGTGGCCGCGCCATCGAGCAATTGCCCGCCATAGCCAGAGAGATCGGCGCGATCTCGGTCT
>JBDTLN010000172.1:0-5517 GCA_039934795.1 Bauldia sp.
GGCCGCTACGACTATCTCGGCAACTGAACCGGCGATGCAAGCCAACCTCTTGACCGACGTCGCCGGCCTCAAGGTCGGCCACGCCGCGGATGCGCGGCTGAAATCCGGCGTCACCGTTATCGTCTGCGACGAGCCGGCCGTCGCCGCCGTTCACGTTATGGGCGGCGCGCCGGGCACCCGCGAGACCGACCTGCTCGCCCCGGAGGAGACCGTCCAGCACATCGATGCGGTGGTTCTGTCGGGTGGCTCGGCCTTCGGCCTCGATGCGGCCGCCGGCGTCATGGCCGGCCTTGCCGCCATGGGCCGCGGGTTCGAGGTCGGGCCGGTGCGTGTCCCGATCGTCCCGGCGGCGATCCTCTTCGACCTCCTCAACGGCGGCGACAAGGCCTGGGGCGACGATCCGCCCTACCGCGCCCTCGGCCGCGCCGCGCTTGCCAATGCCGCCACCGACTTCGCCGTCGGCTCGGTCGGCGCCGGCGCCGGCGCCACCACCGCCAACCTCAAGGGCGGCCTCGGCTCGGCTTCGATGACCATCCACGGCGGCATCACCGTCGCCGCGCTCGCCGCGGTCAACGCCGTGGGCCAGGTCACGATCGGCGACACCGGCCACTTCTGGGCGGCACCGTTCGAGGTCGGCCGGGAGTTCGGCGGACGCGGGTTGCCCTCGCCCTTTCCGGCCGACGCCAGCCACGTCCGCACCAAGGGCTACACCGCGCCGCGCCAGGCCAGCACCATCGCCGTCATCGCTACCGACGCGACCCTCACCAAGGCCGAAGCCAAGCGCCTCGCCATCGCCGCCCATGACGGCTTCGCCCGCGCCATCTGGCCGACCCATACGCCGATGGACGGCGACCTCATCTTCGTCCTCGCCACCGGCCGGCACGCCGGCCATCATCCCGTCGCCCTCAGCGCCGCCGCTGCAGCAACCATGGCCCGCGCCATCGCCCGCGGCGTCTATGAAGCAACGCCGGCGCCGGGCGACATCCTCCCGACATGGCGCGAGAAATTCGGCTGACCGAGGCAGAAGGTCGGCGATCTAGCCGGTCCGGCGCGAGAACCCGTCGGCGCTGACCGCGAGGAGAATGATCACTCCCTGGCAGATGCTCTGATAGTAGGGATCGACTTCCAGCAGGTTGAAGCCGTTGCGGATCAGCTCGAGGAAGAAAATACCGAGCACCGTCCGCCAGATCGCGCCCTTGCCGCCCTGGATGCTGGTGCCCCCGACCACGACGGCGGCTATGGCCGGAAAGAGGATGTCGGCAAGGCCAGCGCCGGCAATCGCGGTGCCGGTGCGGGAAATCAGGATCGCACCGGCAACGCCCGCCGCAAACCCGCTGAAGACAAAGGCGCCAAAACGAAGGGCGCGCACGTCGATGCCCGCCAGCCGGGCCGCATCCGGATTGTCGCCTGCCGCGTAGAGCCATCGGCCGAGCCGGGTCCGCGCAAGGCAGAAGCCCGAGACGGCGGCGAAGGCGACGAATATCCACACGAACATGTCGACCCCCAGCACCTTGCCGTTGCCGAGTGTGCCGAATGCCGGATCGGCGATGTAGAGCTGGAAGCCATTGGTGACCGCGGTGCCGAGCCCGACGACGATCAGGCTGCAGGCAAGGGTCGCGACAAATGAGTTGACCCGCGCGAAGCAGACCGTCGCGCCGTTGAATGCTCCGATGGCGATGCCTGCCACGATGCCGCCGGCGAGCGACGGCCACGCGCCGAGGGACGGCTCCAGCTTCGCCGCGACAATGCCGGCGAAGACGCAGATCGCACCGGCACTGAGATCGAATTCGCCGACGATCAGCAGAATAGTCAGCCCGATCGCGACGACGCCGTAGATTGCCCCCGCCTCGGCGGTGTTGAGGAGGTTGACCGGGGTCAGGAACCTTTCAGCCGAAACCGCCAGGACGGCGAAGAGGAGTACGAAACTGCCTACGATCGCGTAGTCGCGCACCGCCTCCAGGCCGCCGCGCGGCCACCGGCGCGGACGGCGTTCAGCCTCGTTCTGGTTCATGCCCCGCTCCGGGAGCGGGCGCGGTTATCACCCGGAATGCGGCCCGAACGGCTGTCCGGCTCACCACTCGGGCGTGAACTGCTGCACATTGGCGGCCGTGATCGGTGCCGTGCCGGTGGGAGCGAGCATGCGGCATACCTCGATGTCGGGCTGGTCGATCTTCTCGCGCCGCGCCGCCAGGATCGAGTATTGCGCCGCGGTCTTTGCCTCGGTCGCCGGCAGGAGACAGGTGCTGCCGAACATCTCGCCGGCATCCATCAAACCCTTGCCCTGGTTGCTGAGCGCCGCGCCGGTCACCAGCACGTCTTTGCCGGGCGCCCTGCCCATGTCCTTGAGGGCAGCGATGGCGCCACCGGCGGCGAAGTCTACATCGTTGGCGACGACATCGACCTCCGGATGCGTCTGCACGAGGGTCTTCACCAGCGTGCGCGCCGTATCCGGATTGAAATCGTTGGTCCCCGACGCCACGATCTTTATGGCGGGGTATTTCGCAGCGACAGTTTCTTCGAAGAACTTGCGCGAGATCGAGGCCCAGTCGAAGGCCAGCGGACCATAGGTGTAGATCACCGCGCACGGATCGGCCTTCCGCGATTCACAGGCCTCATTCGCCAGATCGGCGATGGCGATGCCGTTAGACCTGGCGAGATGAACCACCGAGCCGGCGAGTTCGGGTATCTGGCGCTCGGCGGTGTCCGGGCTTGGACCGAGCGCATTGCCAAAGGCGACGACCGGGATTCCGGCGGCGATCGCATCGCGGGCGCAGGCCATCAGGGGTGGCCCGGCAACAGCCTTCAGGGCGAATGCATCGAATTTCCCGGTGGCAATCGCATCCTTGCAGTTTGCCAGCTCCTTCTGGACGCTGTTGTTGGAATCGAACACGACGACTTTGACGGCGCCGTCTGCGTCGGTGACCTTCATGAAGTTGTTGATGATCGCTTGCTCGACCGGGTTGGCCTGGATCGCCACGAACAGGGCGATAGTGACCGGCTTGGAGTCGGCGGAAAAAGCTGGCGACGCGGCGAGGAAACCAATCGCGACACCCAATCCGATCGACAGGCGTTTCATGTGCTCCACTCCCCTTGTCCGGCCAAGGGCCCATTTAGACTATCCGCGACAAGCCGGCGTCAAGGTCGGCCCCTGACATGTTGCGGTGGGCGCTTTTCACCCGGCGCTGGCGAGCCTCGACAGTTCCCCGGCGAGCAACTCCGGCGCCGAGAAAAAGGGCGAATGGTCCGTCGCCAGCGACACGACCTCGCGGACGCCCGCCTTGGCGACCATGTCGCGCTGCAGGCCGAGCGACACCGTGTTGTCGCCGCGGCATTCGATATAGGCTCGCGGCACCGATCCGTAGCGACCTTCGCTCAGCGCCACCGGCGCCCGCTGCACCGAATATGCCTGCGGCCGCAACTTCGGCATCGCATGGGCGATATCCGCGGCGGGCGAGGTCGAATACAACACCGCAGGCGCGCGCTCGGCTATCGCCGAGAAACTCAGCCCGTCCAGCGACCTGGCGAAGGCCGGCGGCCCGGTCTCCTGCCGCGCCGCAGGCGATGCGCTGAGCGAGCGGATCGAGTCCCCGTCGCGGGGCAGGAATGCCGCAAGATAGACCAGCAGCCGGATTCGCTCCGGCACAAGCTCGGCCGCCCCGGCAATGACAATGCCGGCCATGCTGTGGCCGACCAGGATCACCGGCTCCGCCTCGCCTTCGACCACCGCCACCGTCCGCTCGATCCAGGATTCCAGCGTCACGTCCGCGATCGGGGTCTGATCGTCGCCGAGACTCGGCAAATCCAGCGTCACCGCGCGGTGGCCAAGTGCCTCGAGAGCCGGCGTCAGCCGCACCCAGCACCACGCCCCGTGGAAGGCGCCGTGGACGAGGACGAAAGTCGCCATCGCCTTATCCGGCCCATGCGTTGGTGAACCGCGTCGGCGAGAACGGCGCCGGGTCGGCGAAGGGCTTCTCGCCGGCAATCATCTCCGCCATCAGCCGCCCGGTCACCGGGCCGAGCGTGAAGCCGAGATGGCTGTGGCCGGTGTCGACGAAGAGTCCCGGATGCCGCGGCGCCGGCCCGATCAGCGGCAGGGAATCGGGCAGGCAGGGGCGGCGCCCCAGCCAGGGCTCGTCGATCGCCTCGCCGACCGGGAAGAGTTGCCGCGCCAGCGGCAGGTCGCGGGCGACCTGGACCGGTGTCGGCGGTGCGTCGCGATCGGCGAACTCGTAACCTGTCGTGAGCCGGATGCCCTGTTCCATCGGCGTGATGACGAAACCGTTCTCGAGGTCGACGATCGGCCGCGACAGGCTGGCATTGCCGATCGGCCGGAAGTGCCGGTGGTAGCCGCGGATGACCCCGAACGGAAAGCGATAGCCGAGCGGCTTCAGGACATCGACGGTCCACGGCCCGAGGGCGACGACCGCGACCGGCGCGATGGCGAGGCCTTCCGCTGTATCGGCCTGCCACAGGCCATCCACCTGGGCGAGCGTCCGCGCGTCGCCGGTGAGGATAGCGCCACCCTCGCGCGCAAACTGATCGGCATATGCCCTGGTCACGCCGCCCGGGCTGGAGACGGACACGGCGTCGTTCCACCAGATCGCGCGATGGAAGACCGGCGCAAGGTTCGGCTCCAGATCCGCGACTGCGTCCGGCGTCAGGATCCGGTATTTCGCGCCGTATTGGTCGGCAAAATCGCGTGGCGGCTTGCCGGCGAGAAACCCGGCCTCGGTGCGATAGAGCCGCAGCCCGCCGGTGTCGCGGAAGAACGATCCGGCATTGGCAGCCGTGGCCAGCTCGCGGTGTTCCTCGACGGCGCGCATCATCAGGGGCGCCATGGCAGCCGCGTAGGCGGGCCGCCGCGACGGCGCCGAAGCGTCGCGCATCTGCATGAGGTAGCCGGCCGCCGAGGGCAGGAAGCCGGGGTGATAATGCAGCTGCGGACGATTGTTGGCGGCAAGGCGCAGCAGCTCTTTCAAGCTCTGCGGAAAACTCATCGGCAGGAAGCCGTCGCGCTCGACGACCCCGGCATTGCCGTAGGAGGTCTCCTCCCCCGGTCCCCGCCGGTCGATCAGGGCGACGCTCTTGCCCCGTCGCAGCAGGTGCCAGGCCGCCGACACGCCGACGATGCCGGCCCCCAGAACAATCGCATCGAAACGCCGCATGAGATCCCTTCCCGCCGAAACTGCGCGCGAGTTTGCCCGCCGCCGCCTGCCGGAGCAACCAATTGCGCGTTTTCCGCCCGCGTGTTAGCCGGAGCCATGGTCCGCCCCGTCCTAATCGCCCCGTCGATTCTCTCCGCCGACTTCTCCCGCCTCGCCGAGGAAGTCCGGGCGATCGATGCCGCCGGGGCCGACTGGATTCACCTTGACGTCATGGACGGACATTTTGTCCCCAACCTGACCTTCGGCCCCCAAATCGTGAAGGCCATCCGGCCGCATACCAAGAAGCTCCTCGACGTCCACCTGATGATCGCGCCGGCCGACCCGTATCTCGCCGCTTTCGCCGAGGCAGGCG
>JBDTLN010000173.1:0-5515 GCA_039934795.1 Bauldia sp.
TCATCGGCGTACTCCAGTTCATTTTCTATCGGACTGCTCTCGGCCGTGCCTTCCGTGCTGTTTCCGATGATCCGGAAGTGGCGCGGATGATGGGGCTCAACAATCGCCACGTTTTTGCCGTTGCGATGGCTCTGTCCCTCGCGGTCGTCGCTATTGCCGGCGTGTTCCTGGCCATCCGCACCAATTTCGACCCCTCGACCGGGCCGGCCCGCCTCATCTACGGTTTTGAGGCGGTGATCATCGGCGGTCTCGGCAATATCTGGGGCACGCTCGCGGGAGGCGCCATCCTCGGCGTCGCCCAGGCGATCGGCGCCGAGATCAATCCGGGCTGGCAGGCGCTTGCCGGGCACGTCGTCTTCCTTCTCATCCTGGCGTTCAAGCCAAGGGGTCTCTTTCCAAGGGTCGATGGATGAGCGCCGTCTCGCCGGACTTTGCCGTCACCCAGATGACCCGGACGAGCCGCATCGCGGCGATCGCCTCGCTTCTGGCTGTGGTCGTCCTTGCCGCCGTGCCGTTCTGGGGCGGCCGTGCCGAGATGCAAATCCTCGGTCAGGTCTTCACCTATCTCGCGCTCGCCAGCTTGTGGAACCTCCTCGCCGGTTTCGCCGGCGTGGTCTCGGTCGGCCAGCAGGCCTATGTCGGGTTCGGCGGCTACATGCTGTTCGCGTTCACGATATTTGCCGGCTTCAATCCGCTTCTCGCGATCCCGATCGCCGGCATCCTGGCGGCAATCGTCGCCATTCCGGTTGGCGCCCTCATTTTCAGGCTGTCCGGCGCCTATTTCGCAATCGGGTCGTGGGTGGTGGCGGAGGTCTTCCGGCTCGTCTTCGCGCAGATAGGCTCGCTTGGCGGCGGCTCCGGGTCGAGCCTGCCGACCTATGTGGTCAAGGAGATCGCCGCCGGTCGCGATGCGCGCGAATGGATCATCTATTGGACGGCGCTGGTCCTCGCGCTGGCGATTGTCGGTTTCGCGTATGTCCTGCTGCGCAGCCGCCAGGGCCTTGCGCTGACTGCACTGCGCGACAGCGAGCGCGCGTCTGAAAGCCTCGGCATCGACATCTGGCGGACGAAATTTCTGGTCTATGTGCTGGCAGCGGGGGGCACGGCGATGCTCGGCGCGCTGATCTTCATCCAGAAGCTTCGCATCTCGCCGGACGCCGCGTTCAGCGTCAACGACTGGACCGCCTACGTCATCTTCATCACGGTAATCGGCGGTATCGGCACGATCGAGGGGCCGATCGTCGGCGTCATCGTTTTCTTCCTCCTTCGCGAGACGTTGTCCGACCTCGGCTCGATCTACCTGATGATCCTTGGACTCGTCGCTATCGTCGTCATGCTGCGCGCGCCGCGCGGCATCTGGGGCTACGTCAAGGACCGCTTCGGCCTTGAGTTGTTTCCCATCCGCCGACGGATCGCATTCCGGGACCAGAGCGACAAATAGCGCCTGCTCATCTGCTGTCGGCCTCATGCCATGCGTGGAGCGCCTCGGCGAGGCGATCGAACGACGCCGGGCCGCCGGGGAGGCCGAAACGGAGTGCGTCTGGCGTGCCCCTGAAGTTTCTGACGAGGATTCCGCGCCGCCCTAGCGTTGTGAAAAGGGCGGGGGCCTTGGGATTTCGGACAAGCCGGAACAGGTTAGTTCCGCCCGCCACGGCAAGGCCGACGGACCCCAGCAGCCCATCGAGCCGCATCGCCTCCGTGGCGAGTTTCGCGCGCATCTCCGTCTGCCACGCGCGGTCGGCAAGGGCGCGGAGACCGTAAGCGAGCGCGGTGCCGGAGACCGGCCAAGGCCCAAGCTCCGCCGACAGGCGCTCCGCTACCCCCGGCGCCGCGATGGCAAAGCCGAGGCGCACGCCGGCAAGCCCGAAGAACTTGCCGAACGAGCGCAGCACGACTATCGCGCTCTTCGCAACGTCGGCGGCAAGGCTTTCGCCGGTCGGCCCGACATCCATGAAAGCCTCGTCGACGAGCACGAGGCCGCCGCGTCGCCCAAGATGTGCGGCCAATTCCAGGATGTCGGCGTGGGCGATCATGCGTCCGTCGGGATTATTCGGATTGACGAGGATGGCGAGATCCGCCCCGAACAGCTCGTCGAACGCGACGACCTCCTCGACCGTGTGGCCGGCATGCGCGGCGGCGCGGCTGTGCTCGCTATAGGTCGGTGACAGAATGCGGGCGATACCGGGCCGGACGAGTCTCATCGCCAACGGCAGCAAGGCCTGTGTCCCCGCCGCAGGAACCACGTGCGCCGGTGATGCCGCGCCGTAGGCGCGCGAAGCGATGGCGGCGAGCTCGCGCAGATGCGCCGGCTCGGGGAGGCGCGTCAAGGCGGTAGCGGGCAGTTCCAGGAGTGGGTAGGGATGCGGGTTAATGCCGGTCGAAAGATCGAGCCATGGCCGCGGACCTCCCGGGAACAGCGCTTCGGCGCGGGCGAGGCTGCCGCCGTGATCGTCTGGTGGAGCGATCCGGTCCGGTTGATGAGGTGCCATGTCGATCGTGCTTGCGTTCCTGGCGATGACGGTCGACCTGGCGATCGGGTATCCGTCGCCGGTCTACCGGGCAATCGGCCATCCCGTGACGTGGATCGGCCGTCTGGTCAATCTCCTCGACCAGCGGCTGAACCGGGGAGGGGCCTCCGATCGGGCTCGCCGCGTGGCGGGCGCGGTTGCGCTCGTCGTCATTGTCGGCGCCGCCGGTCTCGTCGGCTGGCTCATTCAGTATCTGCTCGGCAATGGCTGGATTGCGCTGGTCTTCCTTGCGTTTCTTGCCAGCAGTCTCATCGCCCAGCGAAGCCTCGCCGCTCACGTCACCGCGGTAGCCACGGCGCTTGAGAGCGGTGGTCTTGGCGCCGGCCGTCGGGCGGTGGCTGAGATCGTCGGCCGCGATCCCCAAAGCCTCGACGAGGCCGGGGTGTCGCGGGCCGCGATCGAGAGCCTTTCCGAGAACTTCTCAGATGGCGTCGTAGCACCGCTCTTCTGGATGGCGGTCGCGGGACTACCGGGCGCGGCGGCCTACAAGGCCGCCAACACCGCCGACAGCATGATCGGCCACCGCACCCCGCGCCATCTCGCTTTCGGCTGGGCGGCAGCGCGCTTCGACGATCTGGTCAACTTGCCGGCGTCGCGATTGTCGGCCCTGCTCATCCTTGCCGCGGCCTGCTTTGTTCGCGGCGCATCGCCGGCCACTGCCTGGGCGGCGATCCGCCGGGACGCCAGTCGCCACCGTTCGCCGAATGCCGGGTATCCCGAAGCGGCGATGGCTGGCGCACTCGGACTCGCCCTTGCCGGCCAGCGCAGCTACAGCGGCGTCATCGTCGACGATGCGTTGATGGGGGAGGGGGGGCGGCGTGAGGCGACGGCAGCCGACATCCGGCGGGCGCTGCAACTCTTCTGGCTGGCCGATTTCATCTTCCTGGCGCTCCTCGGCGTCCTCGCTGCGCTGGTCATTGCGCTGCGTTGAGGATCCCGTCGATGTCGAGATGTCGTTCGAGATGGGCAGCCAGTTCGTCGAGCACCGATTCCACGGCCGCGTCGTAATCGAGCCCTGCGGCCTTGCCACCGAGGCGGGCGATCCACGCCGAACGCTGGGCGTCGTCGGCGAACAGCCCGTGGAGATACGTTCCGGAGATCCTCCCGTCGGCTGATACGGCGCCGTCGGTCCGGCCGTCGGCAAGGCGGGCGAAAGGCCGCTCGCAATCCGCACCGGTAGTTGCGCCCACATGCATCTCGTAGCCGAGCAAGGTTATTCCGTCGCCGGTCTGCCCCTTGATGGCGACGAGCTGCTTTTCGGTGGCAAGCGTCGTCGTCACGTCGAGAAGTCCCAGCCCTTCCGTGCTCCCGGCGGGGCCTTCGATTCCCGTCGGATCGCCAATTGTTTTGCCGAGCATCTGGTAGCCGCCGCAAAGGCCGAGCACATGGCCGCCGCGGCGAATATGCGCCGCGATGTCGATATCGAGTCCGGAGGCCTTCAGCGCCCCTAGGTCGGCTATGGTCGCCTTCGAGCCGAGAAGCAGAACAAGTGCGGCGTCACCCGGAAGCGCCTCGCCCGGCCAGATGCGAACCAGTTCCACGTCGGGCTCCATGTCGAGCGGATCGAGATCGTCGAAATTCGACACATGCGGCAGGATCGGGACGGCAATCCGGACCCGGGCCAGCGGCTTCGCCAGGCGCGATCCGGCAAGGCCGAGCGCATCCTCTGCCGGAAGATGTCGCGCATCGTCGAAGTGCGGAACCAGCCCGAATGAGCGCCAGCCGGTCAGCCGAGCGATTTCCACCATGCCCTCCGCGAAGAGAGCCGGATCGCCGCGAAAGCGGTTGACGATGAACCCGCGGACCGTCGCGGCGTCCTCCGGGGCGATAACGTGCTTCGTGCCGACAAGGCTGGCGATGACCCCGCCCCTGTCGATGTCGCCGATCAGCACAACGGGCACGCCGGCGGCGCGGGCGAACCCCATATTGGCGATGTCGTCGGCGCGAAGGTTGATCTCGGATGCGCTGCCCGCGCCTTCGACCAGCACCAGATCCGCGTCGCGGCGGATTTCGGCGAAACTTTCCAGCACGCGCGGCATCAGCTTGGCCTTCATGTGCTGGAATTCCCGCGCCGTTGCGGTGGCGAGGACCTTGCCCTGAACGACGACCTGCGCTCCGATCTGGCTCTGCGGCTTGAGCAGCACCGGGTTCATGTGAACGCTCGGCGAGACGCGTGCGGCTTTTGCCTGCAGCGCCTGGGCGCGGCCGATCTCGCCGCCATCGGCCGTGACCGCCGCATTGTTCGACATGTTCTGCGGCTTGAACGGCCGCACCCTCAGCCCGCGATTGGCGAAGACGCGCGCCAGGCCGGCTACGATCAACGACTTGCCGACGTCCGAACCGGTGCCCTGGAACATCAGCGCCCGCGCCACGCTTAGAACTCGATGCCCTGTTGCGCCTTCACGCCGGCGGCGAAATGGTGCTTCACCGCCACCATCTCGGTGACAAGGTCGGCCGCCTCGATCAAAGCGGGCTTGGCATTGCGACCGGTGACGACCACGTGCAGTGCCTGCGGCCGGGCCTCAAGCGCGGCTACGACCGTGGCCAGATCGAGGTAGTCGTAGCGGAGCGCCACGTTCAGTTCGTCGAGGATGACGAGGCCGAAGGAAGGATCGGCGATCAGCTCAAGGGCCTTGCCCCAGGCGCGCTCCGCCGCGGCGATGTCGCGCGCCAGGTCTTGCGTTTCCCAGGTGAAGCCTTCGCCCATTGTGTGCCAGGCAACCTTGTCGCCAAAGGCGGCGAAGGCGACTTTCTCTCCCGTGTGCCAGGCGCCCTTGATGAACTGCACCACGCCGACGCGCCGGCCGTGGCCGAGCATGCGGAGCGCAAGTCCGAATGCTGCAGTCGACTTGCCCTTGCCGGGACCGGTGTTGACGATCAGCAGCCCCTTCTCGACGCTCTTCTTGCCCACATCATTGTCTTGCACCGCCTTACGTTTGGCCATTTTCGCCTTGTGCCGCTTGGCGCGGACCTCGTCGATCTCCGTC
>JBDTLN010000174.1:0-5514 GCA_039934795.1 Bauldia sp.
TTGCCGAGGCGACCGGGGCCGTGCCCGCCGCCCGGCTGGCGGCGGAGGCGCGCCGTCGACGACGCGAATGCGATTTCCGTCGCATAGCCCTGGAGCTTGCCGCCGGCCGGGGCCCCTGTGAGCCGCCGGCGGATGTCGCGCCAGCGGGCCGTCGCGTCCGCATCAATGGCGAACGGTTCGCTGACGACGAAGCCGAACAGGTCGGCCGCCGCGGCGATCCACAGATCGAGCATCGCGGCGAGGCGCGGATGGGCATCGGCACGATGACGCACGTCGCGTCGCGCCGCGTCATCGAGATCGCCCAGCTCCGAGGCGAATTCGTAGAGGCCTTTGATGTCCATCGTGCCATGGGCGAAGGCGCTGTGGCCGGCATGGTGGTGGATCATGGCGTGAAGGACGTGATGGACGGGCGACAGAAGGCGGGCGCGCCTGCCTTCGCGGGTTTCGGTCGTCGCCGCCCAGACCAGTTCGGCGGTCGGCAGGAGCCGTTCGGCGTAGTGGTTGCCGCCGCGCACGTGAATTTCGACCCAGCCCGGTGAATCAGCGCGAAAGAGGGGTGTCCGGTGATGGTGCCGGGGCCTTTCATGGGCGTCCGGAAGCTGTCCGAAGCCTGATTCAAGCAGCGTCCGCTCGGCGCGATCCGCCTCTTGCGGCGCGACGAGGATGTCGAGATCGCGCAATCCGCGCCATTCCGGCCGCCCGATCCAGAGCGACCGCGCGCCCTTGAGAAGAATCGGGTCAATGCCCTGCTGGTTCAATAAAGCAATGATTTCATTGAGGAGTTCCGAGAAGCGCTGGCGCTGAGTGGCGTGATCAGCAAGGGCTTGCTCGATCGCCGCCGCACTTGTCAGCGTCCCGTCCGCTTGCGTCTGCTGCGGAATTGGCGGCGCCAACGCCCGCCGCTTCAGTTCGCCAGCCAGAACCGGCAGGAGCCTGCAGTTTCCCGCAGTCCTGAAAACGGATTCGAAGCCGCCCGGAGCGAACAGCCGCCGCCGCAGGTCCGCCACCGGATTGCTGGAGAAAGCGAGGCAGCCGCCAAGGAGGCCGAGCCCCTCGGGATCGAGCGATTCCGCCGCTTCTGCCGGCCTGTTCGCCATCCGCCCGGACGTCAGGTCGAGATCATTTTCTTCTCGATGCCGACCCCCGCGGCCATCGCCCGCTCATATTCGAGCGGCACCGTGGCCGAATCCTGGAGGGCGATGCCGGTCGAGTCGAAGATGGTGATTTCGCTGTCGGAGGTGCGGCCTTTCTTCTTGCCGGTGATGACCTCGCCGATCTCGCCGGCAATGTCGGCCTCGGAGATCAGCCCCTCGGAGAGCGGCACGTTGATTTCGCCGTCGCTCCGGCACTGGCGAATATCGTCGACGAAAATACGCGCTCCCTTCAACAGCCGGCCCTCAAGCTCCTGATCGCCCCTCTTGTCGGCGCCAACCGCTGCGATGTGGGTGCCGGGGGCGATCCAGTCGGCCATGACGATCGGCCCGCGAGCCGGCGTCAGCGTCACGACGACGTCGGCGCCGCGCACGGTCTTTTCGAGATCGGTGGAGGGCGCGATGCGGAAGTTCTCGTATTTGGGTTGCTGCTCCCTGACGAAATGATCGAGCGTCGCCTCGCTGCGGCTCCACAGCCGCACCTCGGACCATTTGAAGATTTCGTTGCAGGTGGCAAGCGCCCCTTCCGCCATATGGCCGGCGCCGACGATGGCGAGGACCTTCGAGTTCTTGCGCGCCATCCACTTCGCCGACACGGCAGCGGCGGCGCCGGTGCGCATCACGGTGTGGTAGCTGCCGTCGACGATGGCGAGGGGAAACCCGGTCTCGGGATGGGTGTAGATGAGGATCGAGAAGACCGTCGGCAGATTGAAGTTGGCGCGGTTGTTCTCGCGGATCGAGACCCATTTGCAGGCTGCCGCGTGGGGCTCCTCGATGTAGGACGGCATTGCCTCCCACTCGCCGGGGAAACGATCGAGGACAATGTGGCCTTTCGGGTCCATGTAGTACCGGCCCTCGCCGTGCATCCGGTAGGCCTGCTCGACGCAGTCATTGTATTCGCTCGGCTTGAGGAGGCCGATCATCTCGCTCCGGCTGAGGATGAGCGTCTTGCGGTTGGCCCAGTTTTCCATTCTCGACGCTCCGGCAGGTTTGTTGTGCTCTCGTCCATAATGACGACGCGGGAGGGTGAGGCGTCAACCGGCTGCGGCCGCTGACCGGGCGATGGCGCGCGCGACCGCGAGGCTGTGGAATTCGCCATGCGGGCTGGCCAGGGTGGCGAGCTAACCGATCATGTAGGGCTCGCCGACCCGCTGGCTGGTCTCGACGAAACGCCGCATGGCGTCGCTCAAGCGCTCCCGGCGCCACGCCAGGTGGGTCTCGATCAGGGTGTCGCAGACGATCGGGCGCGCCGCGATCGACTCGCGCCCGCAGAAGCGCGGCACGCCGGAGAAGACGGTGATGCCGACCCCCGCCGTGACCAGCCCGAGGATGCCGGTAAGGCTGGAGGCTTCCTGGGCCACCGATAGCACATGGCCGGCACGCTGGAACGTATCGACCACGATGCGACGCAGCGTCGGCCATTCGACGCTGGTGCCCATGACCAGGCTCTCGACAGCCAGTTCCGCAACCGTGACCTCGGTCTTCGCCGCCAACGGATGATCCGGCGGCAGCAGCGCCATGAGCCGATGATGGGCAACGGGGCGCGACTCGATCTCGGAACTCTTGAAGTGACCCTCGATGAAGCCGAGGTCGATCTCATCCTCCAGGATACGATCGCGCTGGACCGGCGAGGTCAGGTAGGTCAGCTCAAGCCGCACCGCTGGATCGGAAAGTCTGAACTCGCGGGCGATGTCGGGCACCAGGGAATGCCCGGAAATGGTCGTATAGCCGACGCGGAGGATGGCCTTGGTGCCCGAGGCGAGCAACCGGACGGTGGCCTCCGCGGCCTCGGCGCGCGCGATAATCACCTGAGCCTCCTCGAGCAGATAGCGGCCGGATTCGGTAAGGCGGACGCGGCGCGTGGTGCGCTCGAGGAGCTTGACCCCGAGCCTCTCCTCGAGCTCGATCACAATGCGGCTGACCGCCGGCTGTGCCATTCTCAGGCGCTCTGCGGCGCGATGGAAATTCAGTTCCTCAGCAACTGCTACAAAGGCCGACAGATGCTTCAGGTCGTGTCGCATATTGATACTCGAAACATCTCAATCGCTTCCAGAAAGCTTATTTCACAAGCACGATCCGGCTGTCTAGGCTCAAGAACATTGGGGAAAACGACCCATCGCGGGTCGTCCGAAGACTGGATCAATCGCTTGGGTCATGCTTCCCAAATCCGTCGGGGAGGCGCCGGGGCTGGACGTGGTCGCACCATGCATCCGGTGCGGCAGATGCTCGGATGGCGGCTCGTCGGGGCAGTGCCGGGGATCCGGCTATGATCCGGGTCGGCGTCGACGTCGGCGGCACCTTCACCGACATCGTTCTCGAACGGGTCGGCAATGGCGACCGCCAGGTCGTGGTCACGAAAGTGCCGAGCACGCCGCACGACCAGTCCGAAGCAGTCGTCGACGGAATCCTCAAGGTGTGCGGCATCGCCGGTGTCGCGCCGGGCGACATAGATGCCGTCTTCCACGGCACCACTGTCGCAACCAATATGGTGATCGAGCGCGCCGGCGCCGAGGTCGGGATGATCACGACCCGCGGATTCCGCGACATCCTCCACATGGCGCGCCACAAGCGGCCGCACAATTTCTCGCTCCAGTTCGACGTGCCGTGGCAGTCGAAGCCGCTGATCAAGCGTCGGAACCGGATCGCAGTGAGCGAGCGCATCATGCCGCCGGACGGCGCAATCGCAGTTGCCCTCGACGAGGACGAGGTCAAGCAGGCGGCAGAGTTGTTCGCCAAGCGCGGGCTCGATGCGGTGATCGTCGCCTTCTTATTCTCGTTCCTCAACAATGAGCACGAACAGCGGGCAAAGGAGATCGTGACGGCGATCCTGCCGGAGGCCTTCGTCAGTTGCTCGTCCGATGTCGTCAATTCCATCCGCGAGTACGAGCGCTTCTCGAGCGCCGCGATGAACGCCTATATCGGCCCCCGGACGGCGAGCTATCTGAGGAGCCTCGAAGGGCGGCTCAGCGCCAGCGGCATCCGCGCCATGGTGCGGGTCATGCAGTCCAACGGCGGGATTTCGACGGTCGAAAGCGCCGTCGAACGGCCGATCGGCCTCCTTCTTTCAGGTCCGGCCGGCGGCGTCATCGGCGGGCGCTGGACGGGCGAGCATTGCGGCAGGAACAAGATCATCACCATCGACATCGGCGGCACGTCGGCCGACATCTCGGTGATCGAGGATGGCGAACTGCGCATCAAGAATCCGCGCGACACCGAGGTCGCCGGCCTGCCGGTACTGGTGCCGATGATCGACATCGACGCGATCGGCGCGGGCGGCGGCTCGATCGCCTATATCGATCCTGGCGGCGCCTTCCGTGTCGGACCGCGCTCGGCAGGAGCCGAACCCGGTCCCGCCTGCTACGGCAAGGGCGGCACCGAGCCGACGGTCACCGACGCCCAGGTGGTGCTCGGCCGACTTGATCCGGAGCACTTCCTCGGCGGCGATCTCGCCATCGACGCCGCGCTGTCGGCGAAGGCGATCCGCGACAGGCTCGCCGGTCCGCTCGGCATGTCGCTCGACCAGGCGGCGCTCGGCATCCTCAGGATCGTCAACAACAACATGGCGCTCGCCATCAACGCCAACTCGGTGGCCAAGGGAGTCGATCCCCGCAACTTCACGCTGATGGGCTTCGGCGGCGCCGGCCCGCTCCACTCGGTGTCGCTCGCCGAGGCGATCTTCGCCGGCGACGTCATCTCACCGGTTCATCCCGGCATCACCGCGGCGACCGGGCTGCTCGTGACCGACCTTCAGTACGAACACACCCATTCGACGGTGATGATCCTCGATCAGGCGACCGAGCAGGATTTCGCGAGGGTCACCGCTATCCTCGATGACTTGATCGCACGGGCCAACCGCCAGTTCGAAAGTGACGGGATTCCGGCCAGTAAGCGCAGCTTCCGCCAAGTTGCCGAATGCCGCTATGTCGGACAGGGCTTCGAGCTGCGCGTCGACATTCCGGCCGGGCCCCTCGACAAGACGAGCGCGACGGCGGTGATCGGCGACTTCTTCAACGTTCACAAAAAGGTCTATGGCCACGCCTTCCGCGACCAGTCGTGCGAGATGGTGACGCTCCGTCTGATCGCAACTGCCGTCGTGGAGACGCTGGCCCTGCCGAAGCTGGAGGCGGGAGGAAAGCGGAACCCGCCCGACGCCATACTCTACGCCCGGCGCACCGTCTTCGACGACGGCCGGGAATTGGAGACGCCGCGCTACCTGCGGGCGAAGCTGCTAGCCGATGACGTCATCGACGGGCCGGCGCTGATTCTCCAGCACAATTCCACCACCATCGTGCCGCCGGCCTACATGGCGACGGTCATGGCCTATGGCGATATCCTGATCAGCCGGGAAGGAGCCCGGTGATGG
>JBDTLN010000175.1:0-5509 GCA_039934795.1 Bauldia sp.
GTCGGCGTCGTCGAAAGCTGATCAGAATCTGTCGAGCAGCCGCTCCAGATAGTCGAGCTCCAGCTCCGGCCGGCTCGTCTCGCCAAGACGCTTGCGGATTGAATCGAGAATTTCGCGGGCCCGCTGCGTGTCGATTTCATCAGGCACCTTGACGCTGTTGCCGAGGTCCGGGCCTTGCGTGCGCTGCGGACGGCCGAGTGGGTCCTGGTTGGGGAAATTGTCACCCTGACGAATGCCGCCGCCCTGGCCGCGGTTGGAAAGCTGCTGGGCAAGGCCCTGGGCGCCCTGGCGCAAGGCATCTAGCGCCTGACCCTGCTCGCCGACGGCGCCGCCCGGCTTGCCCTTGCCAAGCGCCTGGGCGGCGCGGCCCATCGCCTCGCCGGCCTGGCCAAGCTTGCCATTCTCGCCCATGCCCATCTCGCCCAGCTTGCCCATCAGATCCTTCAAGGCCTGCTGAAGCCCTTGCTGACCCTCCTGGAGCTGGCGGAGGGCGTCGGCGAGTTCCTCCGCCGTCATCGGCTTGCCGTCCTTCAACGCCTCGCCGCGGTCGGCACGGAAGGTCTTGTCCATCAGCTCCTGCTGACGGCGGATCATGTCGCCGAGCTGGTCAAGGCTCTGCATCATCTGATCGCCGTTCTGCATATCGCCCATCATCGGGCGTCCGGTTTGCAGATTCTCGAGCATGTTCTGGAGCTGGCTGAGGAGTTGCCGCGCTGCATCGCGCGCGCCGGTCTTGGCAAGATTCTCGATCTGGTCGAGCATCCTTTCCAGATCTTCCGAACGAAGGAACTTGGCGTCCGCGTCGGGCGGGATCGCCGCGCTTTGCGGATTGCGACGGGCCTCGTCGAGCATCGCTTGCATGAAGTTCTGCAGAGCGTCGCGAAGTTCCTGCGTCAGCCGCTTGATTTCGTCGTCCGAGGCGTTGTTCTCGAGGGCTTGCCGGAGCGCCTCCTGAGCGTCACGAAGCTGCTTGACCGCCAGCGACACATCGCCGTCCTCTAGACCAAGAGCTATGGTCCACAAGTAGTCGACGATGCCGCGGAGCGCATCGTCGTTCCGGGCGTTGAGAAGCCTGTAATAGGCGCTGCGCAGCGCCAGATACGTGTTGACGTCCTTGATGCCCTTGTCCGGCGCTACAGTGATCGCGTCGAGCGCGTCGGCCACCTTCGGGGCACTGTTGGCATCGAGCGCCAGGCGCGCGCGCTGCTCGACGACGGCGCGGGCGACAGGGTTGGTGAAACGCCGCGCCGGGAGGGTTATCTCCACCGGTTCGCTGCGGCCTTCCTGGGCCGCGTCGTCGCGCGCCAGCAGTGTTATCTTCACCTTGCCGCCCGCCCAGGGATGGGAGGTCAGATCCTTGATGGTCTCGGCAACGCCTTCGCGCGCCCGCATCTGGGGCAGAGAAAGGGGCACCGACGGCGCGGGTAACAACGGCCGCGCCCCTTCGGCGGCAAACGACGTGCCCGCCGGCTCTACCAATGCCTCGGCGGAGACGACACCGTAGTCGTCGCCAAGCGTGTAGGCGAAGGCAAGCGCGCCGCTGGCGGTCGGCGTCGGCGGCTTCTGAAACGCGATGCGCGGTGCCGCATCCGGCTCGACCGCGAAACGCCAGGACGAAACCTGTCGCTCGCCCTTTCGAACGACGACGTCGGCAGCCTTGGCGAGAGTGAGCTTGTGCTCGACCGGCGGCGTCGTAGCGGCCGTCGCAGCAGGTGCCGCCGCCGCATGGTCAGCCTCGGTCTCGCCCGCCCCATCGACGGCGACAACATTCAGATCGTCGGTTCCGCCAACCCTGACGGTCACCACGCTCCCCGCCGGTACCGAATACTCGGTTCCCACCGGCTTGGCGGCCTCGCCGGTCAGAAAAATAGGCGCACGGCCCGTATAAGGCGGCGGCGTCACCCAGGCATCGATCCGCGCGATCGTCGCCTCGGCTGTCTCGCCGCCGCGGAACGCTTCCGCTATCCGCTCGCCGCGCTCCGGCCCCGCTACGACGAAACCGAGCACGAACAAGAGAAGGACGAGAAAGCGCAGGGCCAGTGCATCGTGTGCCGCCAGGCGCGGCGCTGGCACGCCAGCCCTCAACCGATCAAGGGCCGCCAGCAAACGTTGGCGGTGCGCCGTCCACAGCGCCTCCGCAACGGGGTCGTTGGGCGCCGAGGCGAGCCGGTCGCCAAACGCGGTAGCCGGGCGGTGGAGCGATCCACTAGCCCTCTCGACCCGAGCCAAGGATGCCGCACGACCCGGCAAGCGGAAACCGAACCCGCGGAGGGCATAGTAGATGGCAGCCAGGGCAAGGACGACAAGGGCGGCGATACGGACGGGCGTCGGAACCACGCGCCAGACACCGAACCAAGACAAAGCGGCGAAGAGCGCGGCGAGTGCAACGACAGGCGCAGCCAGCGGCCATATGGCCTCCCAGGCAAGGACCATTCGGGCACGCCAGAGCGCACGCTCAATGCGGCCGCGAACGCGGCCTTCGTCCAAACCACTATCGGGCGGTGGCCGGGCGCGGCCGGAATCGATCATCCGTCGTCTGCTCCATGCCCTCCCGCACCGCAGCTTAACATAGAGTGCGGGAAGCGCGACCCCGGTTGCCGGGATTCACGGCTTCGTGAGCCACGGCGCGAGGCGATCGGCTCCGATGAGGTCGTCATAGGATTGACGCGGTCGAACCACTGCCCATTCCGCATCCTTCACCATCACTTCGGGCAAAAGCGGGCGCGTATTGTAGGTCGAGGCCTGCACGGCCCCGTAGGCACCGGCGGTCATGATCGCGATGAGGTCGCCGGTAGCGACAGCGGACATCTCGCGGTCGAGGGCAAGATAGTCGCCGGTCTCGCATACTCCGCCGACAACATCCGCGACGATTCGCGCCGAGCGAGGATCCACTTGCCGGACCGGCCTGATATCGTGATGTGCGTCGTAGAGCGTTGGCCGGATCAGGTCATTCATCGCGGCATCGATGATGACGAAGGTCTTGGCGGCCCCCTTCTTCACGTAGAGCACTTCGCTGACGAGAATGCCCGCATTGCCGACGAACACCCGGCCTGGCTCGAAGAGGATGCGCACGCCGAGATTACCGAGGCGGCGGCGCACGATTTCGCCATAGGCCGCCGGTTCCGGCGGCGGGGGATCATCGAGGCGATAGGGAATGCCGAGCCCGCCGCCGGCATCGACATGGTCAATCTCGTGCCCGTCCTCGCGGAGTGCCCGCACAAGATCGGCTAGGCGTTCATAGGCCGCGTCGAAAGGCGCCAGATCGGTGATCTGGCTGCCGATATGCATGTCGACGCCGGATGCCTTGATGCCCGGCAGCCGGGCGGCGTGGGCGTAAACCTCCCGCGCCACAGTGTAAGGGACGCCGAACTTGTTCTCGGCCTTGCCTGTGGTGATCTTGGCGTGGGTTTTGGCATCGACGTCCGGATTGACGCGGATCGCCACCGAAGCGGTCATTCCCTTCGAGACGGCGATTGCCGAGATGCTGTCGAGTTCGGGCTCGGACTCGACATTGAAACAGAGGATGCCGGTATCGAGGGCGAAGGCGATCTCCCGCGCCGTCTTGCCGACGCCGGCGAAAACGATGCGCTCGCGGGGCGCGCCTGCGGCAAGCGCCCGCCGTAGTTCGCCTTCCGAAACCACATCGACGCCGGCGCCCTCCTCGATGAAGGTGCGGATCACCGCCTGGTTGGAGTTGGCCTTCATGGCGTAGCAAATCAGCGTGTCGAGCCCGGCGAACGCTGCACGGAATACGCGATAGTGGCGGACAAGGGTCGCCGTTGAATAACAATAGAAGGGCGTCCCCACCGCCGCTGCGATGAGCGGCAACGGGACGTCCTCGGCGTGCAGCACGCCGTCGCGATAAGCGAAGTGGTTCACAAGTCTAGAATCCGTCAGATCAGGCCATCGAGGAAGAACGGCCGATTCGGTTTCTTGGCGCCCACGTCATCGGATTTCACCGCCGGGTCGCCAGTCGTCGCGGCGCTCGGCGGCGCCTCCAGGGCGCCCTTGCGGCCGCAGGCGGACAAGGCCAGCGCCGCTATGACAGCGCCGGCAAGAGCGATCCGGAAAGCAAACCGACGTTCATTGAGCGCCACGGCGCAACCCCCATGCCGCTCGTCGGCGGTGACTCGCCACGAGCGAGGCATCATAACCAATTGCCGCGCCCCTCACACCCCCGAAGTTGGCCCCTGTTCCCGCCGCGCCTCGCGAGCGAGGCGGGTCAGCCAGCGCTTGGCTTCACGGCGGACATTGGCGGGCGCCGTCCCGCCCTGGCTGGTGCGGCTTTGCACCGACTTCTGCACGCTGAGGACGGAATAGACGTCTTCCGTGATCCGCGGCTCGACAGCATGAAGGTCCGCCATCGGCAGTTTGTGGAGGGGCGTGCCGCGCTCGGCCGCCATCGCAACGATCTGGCCGGTAGCGTGATGGGCCTCGCGGAAAGGCATGCCGAGCGTCCGCACCAGCCAATCGGCGAGGTCCGTCGCGGTCGAGTAGCCGGCGCCTGCGGCTTTCTTCAGCACTGCGGGGCGCGGCTCCATGTCGCGCACCATGCCGGCAGTCGCCGCGATGCCCAGCATCAGGGACTCGACGGCGTCGAAGACCGGTTCCTTGTCCTCCTGCATGTCCTTGGAATAGGCGAGCGGCAGCCCCTTCATCACGACGAGGAGCCCGGTCAGCGCGCCGACGATGCGGCCGGTCTTGGCGCGGGTCAGTTCGGCGGCGTCGGGATTGCGTTTCTGCGGCATGATCGACGAGCCCGTGGTGAACCGGTCCGAGAGCCGGACGAAGCCGAATTCGTTTGACGACCACAGCACGATCTCTTCCGCGAAGCGCGACAGATGGACGGCGCAAAGGCTCGCCGCTGCCAGCGTCTCGACCGCGAAGTCGCGGTCCGAAACGGCGTCGAGGGAATTGGCCGCCGGTCGAGCGAAACCGAGTTCAGCCGCCGTCATGACGCGGTCGATGGGAAATGAAGTGCCGGCAAGCGCCGCCGCGCCAAGGGGCGATTCATTGAGCCGCGTGCGCGCATCGGCGAACCGGCCGCGGTCACGCGCGATCATTTCGACATAGGCGAGCAGGTGATGGCCGAAGGTCACCGGCTGGGCGGTCTGCAGGTGGGTGAAGCCGGGCATGACCACGGCGGCGTGGAGCAGCGCTTTGTCGACGAGGCCCTGCTGCAGGTCGATTGCATCTCTCACCCAAAGGCGGAAGTCGGTCGCCACCTGATCGTTCCGCGAGCGGGCCGTGTGCAGCCGCCCCGCCGCCGGGCCGATCAGTTCGGCAAGGCGCGATTCGATGTTGAGGTGGATGTCCTCCAGCGAGCGCTTAAATTCGAAGGTGCCCGCTTCGATTTCTCGCAGGATCGTGTCTAGACCGGCGATGATCTTTTCGGCATCGTCCGCGCCGACAATGCCCTGTCGGGCTAGCATGCGGATGTGGGCCCCTGAGGCCCAGATATCCTGACGAAAGAGACGCCGGTCGAAGCCGATCGACGCATTGATCTCTT
>JBDTLN010000176.1:0-5494 GCA_039934795.1 Bauldia sp.
GGTCGCCAGCCAGCGGCAGACATTGCCGAGCGAGACGATGTAGTTGCCGTGATTGCTCATCAGCGGCGGCATGAGGAAATTCGGCAGGCGGATCGATCCAGCCGGCCCCAGCCAGAGGAAGCGATCTGCCGTCACCGGCGTCTTGATCGGCGTCTCTTCATGCCGCCATTCCGGCAACAGCCGGTCGATGCCCACCGGATCGATCACCGCGCCGGAGAGGATGTGCGCGCCGACCTCGGCGCCCTTCTCGATGACGATGACGGCAAGCTCGGCGTTGAGCTGCTTCAGGCGGATCGCCGCGGCGAGTCCCGCTGGTCCGGCCCCGACGATGAGGACGTCACATTCCATCGCCTCGCGTTGCGGCAGTTCGGTCGGCTCTGCCATGGGTCGCCTAGTTCAGCGGGATGAAAGAGAAGTACACCGGCGTCGCGTCGCCGGCGTCGAGGCACACGAACCGCTCGCGCGTCGTGCTGTCGGCCCAACCGGCATCGGCCCAGCCGACATACTCGGTCGAGACGCGCTGCGACCCGACATTGTCGTCGAAGCGATTGATGATCAGCGAGTCGCTGTCGATCTTCACCGATTTGAGGCTGGCGCCATGCGCGGTGAGGAATTTTACCGCAAACGCCTCGCACGCCTCACGCCCATCGGCTAACGCGGGCGTGGCGAAGGCAAGAGCAAGGAAGACAAGTGCGAGGCGTTGCATGGCGGGCGGCTCCGCAATCCGATACCCGGCACAATGGAGCTTTCGTACGGGATGAGGCAAGCGCGGGAATCCCCAGCGGTCAGGGCGAACTTTCGGCGCGGTAGCTCACCCGCCAGATCGTGCCGTTGCCGTCCTCGCTGATGAGCAGCGCGCCGTCCTTCGCCACCGCCACCCCGACCGGCCGCCCCCAGACGAGATCGTCCGAGACGACGAAGCCGGTCATGAAGTCTTCGTATTCGCCGGTCGGCTTGCCGTCCTTCATGACGATCCGCACCACCTTGTAGCCGGTGCGGTGGCCGCGGTTCCACGAGCCGTGGAGGGTCGCGAACCCGTCGCCGCCCCAGGTCTTCGGGAACATCGCTCCGTCGTAGAAGGTCACGTTGAGCGGCGCCGAATGCGGCTGGATCAGCACATCCGGCACCGTGACCTTCCCGGCAAGCTCCGGCCGCTTGCCCGCCTGCCGCGGGTCTTCGTGGTCGCCGATATAGAACCACGGCCAGCCATAGAACTTGCCTTCGCCGATCCGCGAGATGTAGTCCGGCGGCAGGTCGTCGCCGAGTCCGTCACGCTCGTTGGTGGCGCACCACAGGGAACCGGCCGGGTCGATCGCGAGGCCCGAGCAATTGCGGATACCGGTCGCGAACGTTTTCTGGTTGCCGCCGTCAGGATCGAAGGCGAGCACCGCCGCCCGATCCGTCTCCGGCCCCCAGGCCGCGCCGAGGCCTTTGGTCGATTCAATCTCGCGAAGGTCGCCCGGCGCGATCCCCGGCAGACCCTCCGCGACATTCGACCCCGATCCGACCGAAACAAACAGGCGCGTCCCGTCCGGCGAGAAGGCAATGTCGCGGCTCGCATGACCGCCGGCCGGAAGTTTCGCCACGACCGTTTGAGCCGGTCCCGAAGCGACCAGATCGCCACTGCGGTAGGCAAACCGGACCACCCGCCCGGTTTCCGCGATATAGACATGGGTCGGGTTTGGCCCCGGCGGATAGAACGCGATGCCATACGGATAGCTGAATCCGTCGGCGAAAACGCTGTCCTCGGACGGCGTCTCCACTCCCTCAGCGGTGCGGAACACGCGCACGCGCCCTGCCTCGCTCTCGGCCACGAAGACGTCGCCGTTCGGCGCGACGCGAATGACGCGCGGCCCATCGAGATTTTCGGCAAAGAGCCTTGCAGCGAAGCCTGCCGGCACTTGCGGTGTGGCGCCGTCGGGGCGGCGGACGACGTCGGCGCCGTTCACCGACCGCCGGGTCGAGTAGGGCGCCGGCATGTCCGCTGGCCGGATCAGCCGGCGAACTCCCGGCGCAGCCGTCTGCCAATCACCGAAGGCTGCCTGGCCCGTCAGCAGCCGGTCCGGCGCTTCCTCGCCTGCGCCGGCACCCCCGGCATGGGCCACCGACACGGCAAAGACGAAAAGAATGAACATGCGCATGGTCGTCCTTTCAGGATTGGCGAAGTGCGATATTGCGCTGGGGGATCGCAGGTCAACGCCTGCGCCGGAGGAATACGCGTCGCGCTGCGATACGTTTGCGAGACGCTTTGCCGTGCCGCAGGCACCCGCTAGACTCCGGGTCGATGCAAAATCCCGCCGATCACCCTCCCGAGGCCGCAGCCCTTGTCGCCTGGTATGCCGCCATGGGCGTCGACGTCGCGCTCGATGAGAGCCCGGTCGATCGCCTTGCCGTGCCGTCGCCAAAGCCGCCACCCTCGCCCACGCCGGTGCCGACCCTTGACGCCGGGCAACGGGCGCCAACCACCGCCAGCCCGCTCCGCGCCCATTCGCGCCCGCCAGTGGCCGTGGCCCCGTCCGACGAGGCCGCGCAGGCGGCCAAAACCTCGGCCCGTGCCGCGACCAACCTCGAGGAGTTGCGGGAGGCGCTCCTCCGCTTCGAGGGCTGCAATCTCCGCCTGACGGCCACCCAGCTTGTCTTCGCCGACGGGACGCCCGGGAGCCGCGTCATGTTCGTCGGCGAAGCGCCCGGCCGCGAGGAGGACATGCAGGGGGTGCCCTTCGTCGGCCGCTCCGGGCAGCTCCTCGACCGGATGCTTGCCGCCATCGGCCTGTCGCGCCAGAGCGTCTACATCGCCAACGTCGTCCCCTGGCGCCCGCCCGGCAACCGCACGCCGACGCCGCAGGAGACGGCCATCTGCCGACCCTTCGTCGAGCGCCAGATCGAGCTGGCCAATCCCGATTTCCTCGTCCTTCTCGGCGGCGCCTCGGCCAAGGAACTGCTTGGCAGCGCCGAGGGCATCCTGAGGCTCCGCGGGCAGTGGCGCGACTTCGACACCGGCGCCCGCACCATCAAGGCCATGGCAACGCTCCATCCGGCCTATCTCCTCCGCCGGCCGCTCGAAAAGCGCCTTGCCTGGCGCGACTTCATGGCCCTGAAAAAGGCGCTGGACGCGTAGCGGCGCCGATCCGGCCTTGATTTTGCGAGCGAGTGAGCGGAAAAGCCGAACAGGCGATTTTCGCATCTCCCTGAATGATTCCAGGCGCCGATGGCCTTACAACTTGTCCCCGTCGCCGCGCTTCTCCTTTCCTCGGCATTCCTCCTTCTTGCCGCCGGCCTGCACGGCCTGCTTCTTCCCGTCCGCGGGACGATGGAGAATTTCAGCACCTTCGAACTCGGCCTGATCGGCACCGGCTGGTCGGTCGGCTTCATCCTCGGCTGTCTGGTCCTGCCGGCGGTGGTCAGGCGCGTCGGCCACGTTCGCGCCTACGGAGTGGTCGGATCCATCTCGGCGGTGGTGATCCTCCTCAATCTCCTGATCATCTCGCCATCGGCCTGGATCGGGTTCCGCGCCGTTTCCGGCTTCTGCTTCGCCGGTGCCGCCATGATCGTCGAGTCATGGCTGAACGAGCGCTCGACCCGCGAGAACCGGGGCACGATTTTTTCGATCTACCAGATGACCAACTTCGCCGCCTCGACCGCCGGCCAGCTTCTCTTCGTCCTCGGCCCGCCGACGGGTTTCTTCTATTTCGTCCTCGGCGCCATCTTCTATTGCCTCGCCATCCTGCCGACCGCGCTGTCGACGGCCGAGCATCCGCGCCCGCTGAAGGTGACCAGGCTTGACGTCCGGCGAATCTACGCAAACTCGCCTGTCTCGGCGGTCGGCTGCGTCCTGATCGGGCTCGCCAACGGTTCGTTCGGCACGCTCGGCGCCGTCTATGCCCAGCGCATCGGCCTGCCGATCGCCAGCGTCGCATTGCTGATGAGCGGCGCCGTACTCGGCGGATCGCTCATCCAGTTTCCGCTCGGCCGCCTGTCGGACGCCATGGACCGCCGCAAGGTCCTCGTCGGCGCCTGCTGCGGCGCTATCGCCGTGGCGCTCTCCATCTTCGTTTTCCACCCGCACCACGCGCCGGTGGTCATCGCCCTCGTCGTACTGTTCGGCGCGATGATCTATCCGATGTACGCCCTCGCCGTGGCCCACGCCAACGACTTTGCCGGGCCCGACGAGTTCGTCCGCATGGCCGGCGGCTTGCTCCTGCTCTACGGCTTCGGCACGATGCTCGGTCCGCTCTTCGCGGCGCAGGCCATGGACCACATCGCGCCGGAGGGTCTCTTTGCCTTCTGCGTCATCGTTCACCTGACGCTCGCCCTCTACACCCTCTTCCGCATGAGCCGGCGACAGGCGCCGGCGCGTGGCGAGCGCGAGAGTTTCCAGGGACTGCCCGTGCCGAAGACCGCCACGCCGGAAAGCGCCGTCCTCGATCCCCGCGCGCCGAGCAGCGAATTGGCTGACGAAAGCGACAAACGCGTCGAATAACAGCGCTGCTTGCCGTCGACCTGCCCGCCAATTGAGCACCGGGCAGTTGTCTTGCTCCGACTGCCTTGCTACCAAAGACGGTTAAGAGAGGCCGTCACCGACAGGCTTCCCCGGCCAAAGCGCCGACTGCACTGCAGCATCAAGGGGACATGGGGCGGATGGAGTATTTCCTTCAGCAGGTCATCAACGGCGTCACTCTCGGGTCCATCTACGGTCTCATCGCCATCGGCTACACGATGGTCTTCGGCATCATCGGCATGGTGAACTTCGCCCACGGCGACGTCTTCATGCTCTCGGCCTTCATCGCCCTCATCGTCTTCCTGATCGTCACGACCTGGCTCGGCATCGGCTCGGTGGTCGTCGCGCTTCTCGCCATGCTGATCTTCAGCATGATCCTGACCGGGGTCTGGAACTGGGCGATCGAACGGGTCGCCTATCGACCGTTGCGCGGATCGTTCCGCCTCGCCCCGCTGATCTCGGCCATCGGCATGTCGATCGTGCTGTCGAACTTCGTCCAGGTCGCGCAAGGTCCCCGCAACAAGCCGATCCCGCCGATGGTCCGTGAGGTTTACACGATCTACCAGGGCCAGACCGCCGCGGTTACCCTGTCGCTGAAGCAGATCATCATCATGGTGGTCACCGCGATTCTCCTCGCCGCGTTCTGGTACCTGGTGAAGAAAACGCCGCTCGGGCGCGCCCAGCGCGCCTGCGAGCA
The DNA here is from genome assembly GCA_039934795.1 of Bauldia sp. Taxonomy (GTDB): domain Bacteria; phylum Pseudomonadota; class Alphaproteobacteria; order Rhizobiales; family Kaistiaceae; genus CAMCWB01. Next base: position 5,196 of record JBDTLN010000176.1, read on the forward strand.
GGACCGCAAGATGGCGGCGCTCGTCGGCGTCGACGTCGACAAGACCATCTCGCTGACCTTCGTGATGGGCGCGGCGCTTGCAGCGGTGGCCGGCACCATGTTCCTGATGTTCTACGGCGTCGTGAACTTCTCCGACGGCTTCTCGCCGGGCATCAAGGCGTTCACCGCCGCCGTCCTCGGCGGCATCGGCTCCCTTCCCGGCGCCGTCCTCGGCGGCATCCTCATCGGTCTGATCGAAGCCCTGTGGTCGGCGTATTTCTCGATCGACTACAAGGACGTCGCCGCCTACTCGATCCTTG
>JBDTLN010000177.1:0-5475 GCA_039934795.1 Bauldia sp.
GTGGCGCGACACGCTCGAATCCGTTGAGGACCTCGCGGCGTTTCGAACGCGCGAACTCAACGTGATTCTGGGAAGCCATTCAGCAGAACCAGTGACGGTGGCCGAGATTAGCGCGGCCGCGTTCCGGGTGACGCAGGCGAATCAGCGCCTCGGCGCCGCAGATCTCCATCGACTTCAAGTCGACCTTCGGCTGGTACCACAATTCCAGCCAACCCTGTCGCAGCGCCGCCTCAAGGTCCGTGGCGTCGCTGGCGGCGTTTGCCGGCCCTGCCAATGCGGCAAGCCGCGCCGAGAGGTCACTGATCCGAAACGGCTTGCGCAAGATCGGCAGCATTGTCAGCCGGAGGCTCTCGCCCAGCTTCCGCACTGCACCGAGCGTCACCTCGCTGTGCCCGCTCATCAGCACCACGCCGCCCGCATATAGCGACGAAGCCAGGCTTCGGATGATTTCAACGGCATCCGATGCACCGAGCGAAAGATCGAGAAAAATGACGTCTGGCCGGAACAGGGTCAGCGCCGCTTCCACCTCGGTCGCCCGGCTGAATTCGTGCGGGACGTACCCCGTGCCGACCAAGGCGCTGGCGACGAAAAATCGCATGCTCTGTTCGTCGTCAACGACGAACGCGTGACGTTTGTGTCTTAACTCGCTGCCGTCTATCAACCTGGAGGCTCCACCCGTGCCCAAGCAGCCCTAAATCCACGCGGTAGAATGGGTGGGCGACTCTGCGAGCGGGTTGATCCTTGCACAACCAGACTTAAGAAACCCCGAATGGCGCGTCGCGGTCAGTCAACTACCGGGACAGAAGACATCTTTCGACAGCCCGGCTTCGGTTTGGTTCCATCGATCGAGAACACCCTTGAACTGACGATACCTAACTCTTTTCTGAACCGACCGAATTGCTTTGCCCCGAGCCGCAACTCGGCTTGCCGGCGGGCGGCTTTCCTCGGCTTGATTTTCTTCCCGCAATGCCGGCCTTGGGCGCAGGATTGGTCAGAGACCGGAATCATGGCAACAATCCCGCCTAATGAAATACCGCAGGCCGATTCTCCGCGCTGACGCGCGGCGATGCCAGGCTCGTGAGCATTTCCCTGTGCGATAGCTGGAAAAACCATGACGGGCACGGCAATCCCTCCCGGTTCGCAGGATGAGCAGGCTGCTGGGCGCGCAGACGATATGGACGATGTCTACGCCACCCCCGAGACTTTCCGCATTCTTGTCGAAAGCGTGACCGACTCCGCCATTATCTTTCTGGACCCTGACGGCTACGTAACCAGCTGGAACAAGGGTTCGCAGCGGATCAAGGGTTATTACGCGGCTGAAATTGTCGGCCAGCATCTGTCGCGCTTCTACCCGGCAGCCGACGTTGAGGCTGGCGAGCCGATGCGGGAGTTGCAGATCGCCCTGAAAGATGGCCGCTTCGAAGAAGAGGGCTGGCGAGTCCGCAAGGATGGCTCCCAATTCTGGGCTAGCCGACTCCTCACCCCCTGAGAGACGGATCAGGAAGACATATCGGTTTCGCGAAGATCACGCGCGACCTGACGGAACGCAGGTCTGTCGAGGAGCAGTTGCGACAGGCCCAGAAGATGGAAGCGGTCGGTCAGCTGACTGGCGGCCTCGCTCATGACTTCAACAATCTGCTCGCCATCGTCATCGGCAGCCTCGACTTGCTGGTCTCGCGCATAGCAAATGACGAGGAAGCGTTGACGCTTGCAAAGAATGCGCTTTCGGCCAGCCTGAGGGGCGCCGAGTTGACGCGCAAGCTTCTTGCCTTCTCTCGCCGCCAGACGCTGGGCTCGACGGCCGTTGACGTCAACGATCTCGTCCGCGGCATGACCGCGCTGCTCCGCCGGTCGCTTGGCGAGAATATCGAGATCGAGATGGCTACGTCCAACGAGCTTTGGCCCGTCGACACCGACCCGACGCAGCTGGAGTCCGCCTTGATCAATCTTGCGATCAACGCTCGCGATGCCATGCCCGGTGGGGGTCGTTTGACGATCGAGACGGCGAACCGTCATCTTGACGAACAGTATGCAGCGCGGTTTCCCGAATTGACCGCCGGTGACTATGTGATGATGGCGGTAACCGACACCGGAACGGGCATTCCAAAAGACATCCTGGGCCGGGTGATCGAACCGTTCTTCACCACCAAGGAGGTCGGCAAGGGCAGCGGGCTTGGCCTGAGCATGATCTTTGGATTTACCAAGCAATCGCGTGGCCATATGAACATCTACAGCGAGGAAGGCCAGGGCACCACGGTCCGCCTCTACTTGCCGCGCGGCAAGAACGAACCCGTCCCGGCCGACGAATCAATCCAGCAAACCACCGAGTGGCCCGGCCATGGCGAACTCATCCTGGTGGTCGACGACAACGACTTGGTTCGTCAAATCGTAACGACCCAAATGGTCGAACTTGGCTATCGCGCGCTGGAGTGCGCCGACGCTGCCTCGGCGCTCGAACTGGTCGAGGCCAATCCTCAAATCAATCTGCTGTTTACGGACGTTGTCATGCCGGGCGGCATGACCGGCGTGCAACTCGCCGAAGCCGTCAAGCGAGTCCGGCCCAAGCTTCCCATCCTTTACACCTCTGGCTTTACCGAGGCATCGCTCACCAACGGGACGCTCAAGGCGGTTGCGCGTGAGGACCTTCTGAGCAAGCCCTACAGAAAGCATGAGCTTGCGAAGAAATTGCGTGAGGCGTTGTCACGCGGATAGGTCCTGGCTGAGTGCAGGATGTTCAGCGGCCGCTCAGGCTCGACGACCTGGGTCCGCGACAAGCTCGACCGGCTCTTGATAGTTTTCACCTCCACCGTGCACCAACCTTTCCCGGCCGCGGAAGCCTCCGGGCTGGCTTTCGCCTTCCAACTCCGGTCAGATGCGCGCGGATATCGCGGCCCGCGGCGACGTCGCCGGGCCGCCCCCTCACACAATCAACAAGGAGACGGGAATGGGGATCCTGAAGCTGCCGAAATACGTCCAGATGCCGGGCAACGTGTCTCCGGTCACGGGCTGCCGGCCGGGCGACATCGCGCCGTTCGTGGTTCTCACGAACTTTCGCGAGCATGTTCGCCGAAGCGAGGACGTCCTGGAGAAAATCACCTTCAAGAGCGATGCCGGCTGGGACGTCACCACCGTCACCGGCGAGCATGCCGGCATGCCGGTCACCGTTTGCTGTGCAGGGATCGGCGCCGGGCAGACGTCGAACGTGATGGAGGAGCTGATCAACCTCGGCGGCAAGGTCTTCATCCAGATCGGCGCGACGGGCGCCATGCAGGAGCGCATCGCCATGGGCGACGTGGTGGTTCCGACCGGCAGCGTCCGGGACGAGGGCCTCACCCGCTACTACGCGCCGAAACAATATCCGGCGGTGTCGGACTATCGCATCGTCCACGCCCTCGAAAAGGCGGCGCGCGCCGCGGGCAAGACGGTTCATACCGGCATCGTTCGCACCACCGACGGGTTCTATCCGTCGCAGCGCGTCGAGGAGTTCGTCCAGCGCTATCACGACATCGGCGTGCTCAGCGTCGAACAGGAGGTGGCGGCGATCCTCACCGTCGCCAGCTGCCGCGGCTGTCACGCCGGCGCGGCCCTGCTCGTCATCGGCAACCTGGTGACCGGCGAGCACAGCTTCAACGGCGACCGGGTCGAACTGCTCGAAGTCGACTGGTTCGATCAGATCCGGTTCGTCCTGGTCGCGATGCAGGAACTCAGGACCCTCGGATTGGGATGACGCGACGCGGGCCGGCGCGGGAAGCCGCCGCGAGCCACGATCACGCCGGCGCCGCCGGCCGGGCTATCGGGATCAGAGCGCGGTGGCCATCGCCGTCAGGCAGTAGCCGACAAGCGCACAGTTGACGAGCGTGAAGTAGATGTGCGGCTGGCGCTCTTCGCCCCGGAACATCAGGAAATTGTGAAAGAGCGACGTCGCCGCTACCAGGAACACGATCAGCAGGGCCGCGCCCCACACTGTCAGAACGCCGAACGTGACCGACAGGCCGCCGACAAGCTGCGCGCCATAGCCAAGCGCGGTGAGCGGCGTCGGCAGCTTCCAGCCATAGTTGGTCGCCGGCGAGGCGCGGTCCGCGAAGCGGAGGAAATTCCGGATGCCGGCAATGACGAAGAACAGGCCGAGGACGACGCGGCCAACCAGAAGAAGTGTCGCCGCCAATGTCATGCTTTGTCGCTCCCCGCCACTCGCCGTGACCTAGCGGATTGCCGGCGAATAGAAAAGAGCCCTCGATCTGCAACCGCACTGGACCGCGCGCGGGCATGGGACGCGGGTTGCCTCCGCACCGCTTCAATGCCTATGTGGCCCCGCACCGGCCTCGTCGGTTCGCGCACAATCCCCGCTTTCCGGAGAATATCTGAATGTCCGTGCTGTTCTCGCCGCTCGACATCGGCGGCATGAGCGTGCCGAACCGCATCGTCGTCGCCCCCATGTGCCAGTATTCCGCCGACGACGGCTCGGCCACCGACTGGCATATGCAGCACTGGATGAGCCTTGCCATGTCCGGCGCCGGCGCCATCACCATCGAGGCGACGGCGGCCGCATCACCCACGGCTGCCTCGGCCTCTATTCCGACGACAACGAAGCCGCCGCGGCGCGCACGCTGGCCGCGGCCCGCCGCGTCGCCCCTGCCGGCACGCGCTTCGGCATCCAGATCGGCCATGCCGGCCGCAAGGCCTCGACGCGGCTTCCCTGGGCCGGTGGCGAAGCCTTGTCGGCCGACGAGGATCCGTGGACGACCGATGCCCCTTCGGCGCTGCCCTTCGGCCACTGGCACGTGCCCCACGCCCTCGACGCCCACGGCATCGAGCGCGTCATCAAGAGCTTCGTTGCCACCGCCCGTCGCGCCGTCCGCGCCGGCTTCGACTATGTCGAGCTGCACGGCGCGCACGGCTACCTCATCCACCAATTTCTGTCGCCGCTTTCCAATACGCGCACCGACCAGTGGGGCGGCCCGCTGCACAACCGCATGCGGCTTTTCCTCGAGATCGTCCGCCGCGTCCGGGCGGAGCTGCCGCCCGCGATGCCGCTGGGCGCGCGTCTCTCGGTCACCGACTGGGTCGCCGGTGGTTTCGACATCGACGAAGCGGTCGCCGTGGTGAAGGCCATCAAGGCCGAGGGCATCGCCTTCGTCTGCGTTTCGAGCAGCGGCCTCAGCCACGAGGCCAAGCCGCCGCTCGGGCCCGGCTACATGGTGCCCTTCGCCGCCCGCATCCGGCGCGAGACCGGTATCGTCACGCGCGCCGTCGGCATGATCGACAAGCCAGCGCAGGCCGAGGCAATCGTTGCCAATGGCGACGCCGACCAGGTGGCTCTCGCCCGCGCCATCCTCGCCGATCCGCGCTGGCCGTGGCGCGCCGCGGCCGCCCTTGGCGCACCGCTGCACCCGGTCAATCAGTACGCGCGCTCCGCGCCGCTGGTCGAACGCTGGGCGAAGGAAGGCCACCTGGCAGTCCTCACGCCGGCATGAC
>JBDTLN010000178.1:0-5466 GCA_039934795.1 Bauldia sp.
GTCCTTGATCAAGCGGCCGGTCCTCGATTTCGACGGCCGGCTGCTCGTCGGGTTCAAGCCCGATGCGTATGAGCAGGCCTTCAGGCCCGCTCGCGTCGGCCGATCCTGACAATGAAGCTCAAATGGGAACCGCCGTCCGGCTTGGGGACCGAACGGCGGCGGGTCAGGACAGGGCCTTTTGGGGGAAGGCTTTGCGAGCGGGACAACTCGTTTGTTGAAATGAATAATAATCCTCTGACGAAAGAGCGCAGTGATCGCGATCACAGGCGCCGGCGTTCCATATAACTCACTGGAAGGAAAGAGAAATCGGCGCGATGTGCGCTATCCGGTCGGCACGCATCCGTGATTGGGGATTGCGATCCGGCTCAACCGTTTTTTCAGACATGCCGAGTCAAAGTCGGCCGATGCAGCGCACCCTCATCAGCATCACGATCTTCGTCCTCGTGATGTTCATCTTTGACGTGGCCATCAACAGCGCCGGCATCTCGCGCGAGATCTTCGCCCATCTCCAGACGGGCGGGCGGAACGTCGACCATTTCGCCAATGGCCTGATGGCCTTCCTTCGGAAATAGCGCCGGGAATGAGGACAACTGCATTCCGCGGCTTAGGCCCCAGCGATCAGTCGCTGACCGTGATCCGCGTATTGACCAGCCCGATGGCGTTGACGGCATTATAGAAGATCGCGGCATTGGCCGGGTCGAGCCGGACGCAGCCATGCGAGGCCGGTTTGCCGAGATTCTTCACTTCGGTCGTGCCGTGGATAGCGTAGCCGCCGACGAAGAAAACGGCATGCGGCATGGGCGCATCTTCATAGATGCTCGACTTGTGGTCCTCGTCCGCCCAGATCGGACGATAGGTGCCGGGCGGCGTTTCGAATCCCTTGCGTCCGGTCGACACCGGCCACGTGTAGGTGATCTGGCGGGCATCCGATGTCTGGCCGACGATCTTGATCTGCTGTTGCGACAGCGAAACCGTCGCTTCCAGATGCGCCCAGAACACCGGCATCCCGGAATCCGAACTGGACACGGCGAGGGCCGGCGATGTCAGGCCCGCCAATGCTACGGCAAAAACAAGTGCAAGCGCTTTCAACGCCGCTATCTCCCCAGAGCTTCGAGTCGAGCCCCTATTTGGGGCAAGGGGAGATGCTTTTTCAAGCGCCTTTAGCGACGCGGGGGATCATCGTCGCCCGTTGTGGTCAGCGCACCACAGTAATGATCGTGTTTTCCTTGCCGCTGACCTTCACCAGGTTGAAGAACGCCTTGGCGTTCGCCGGATGGAGCCGCACGCACCCGTGCGAAGCTGGCCGGCCCAGCCTTTTCAGGTCGGTGGTTCCGTGAACCGCATAGCCGCCATTGAAGAACACCGAGAAAGGCATCGGCGCCCAGTCGTATTTGCGCGAGCGATGATTGCGCGACAGCCACAGCGCCCGGTAACGGCCGGTTGGCGTAATGTACCCTTGGCGCGCGGTCGATACCTTGAACACGTCGACGAGCCGTTCGTCGACATAGACATACATGCGCTGATCGGAGAGATCGACGCGCGCCAGGAGCAACGGCCTGGCGGCTTCCACAGGCGCTTCGACGGACGCCGTCGCGCTTGCGGTTTGTTCGGTGCCGCTGGCCTGGTCAATGCTCGCAAAGATAATAGGCCCCGCCACCTCTGCACGGGCCGGCAACGCCGCCGCCAGCGAGAGAACGCAGACGAACCCCAACACACTCATACGCACGTTCATCGAAACCACCCAAGGTCAACGCATTACAATGATTCGGGAATTGGCCATGCCGTATTGGCGCACCAGCGAGTAGAGCGTGGCGGCGTTGCCAGGTGCCAGCCGCACGCATCCGTGCGAGGCCGGCCGGCCGAGGCGCTTGACGTGCGGCGTGCCATGCACGGCATAGCCGCCGCGGAAGAATACCGAATGCGGCATCGGCGACATGTCGTATTTTCGCGAGTACCACATGCGCTCCATGCGCTGCGGCCGGAAACTGCCCACCGGAGTGCGGTAGCCCGGGCCCGCAGTGGATACGAGCCATGTGTAGCGCGGCATTCCGTCGATCATGACGGTCATCCGCTGCTGCGAGAGGGAAACGCTGGCCACTACGGAAGAGGCTGCCGCCGCCGGCAGGGCAAAGAAAAAGGCTACCAACGCGAGTACTGCGCCAATTCTCTTCATGGTTCAGACCTGTGTTCGACGCCGGCGGTTCACCGCCCAAGCTCAGTTTCTTGTTGGCAAAGACGATAACATGCAGCCTATGAACATCGAGTAACCGGGGCTCACCATTGAGTGATCTGCTGCATCTGTCTCCCGACTGTTGCGCGAAAGCCATATCTGGTTCCGGGTGTAACTGTGCGGGAATGGACCTATATTGCCGGCTGTTCGCAGCAGCATCCGTGCCTTAAGAGCAGCCGCCGTAACCGTCCCGCCGAAGGCAATCGTCATATGTCAATGGAAGTCCAGCTCCGCCGCCTGACGGCCAGCGACATCCTCGCGCGGAAGGGCGGCAAGCCGATCGTCTCGCTCACCTCTTACCACGCGCATACCGCACAAATCATTGATCCGCTTGTGGATTTCATCCTTGTCGGTGACTCGCTCGGCATGGTGATGCACGGTTTCGAAACCACGATCCCGGTCACCCTCGACATGATGATCCTGCAAGGCCAGGCCGTCATGCGCGGCTCGTCGCGCGCTTTGGTGGTCGTCGACTTGCCCTTTGGCAGCTACGAGGAAAGCCCGCAGGTTGCATTTCGCTCCGCCGCTCGGGTCATGAAGGAGACCGGCTGTGGGGCGGTGAAGGTGGAAGGCGGCGCCCGCATGGCCGAGGCCATCCGCTTCCTCGTCGATCGCGGCGTCCCCGTCATGGGCCATGTCGGCCTGACCCCACAATCCTTCAACACAATGGGCGGCTTCAAGGTCCAGGGCCGCGACGACAAGGGCGCCGCCAGGGTCAAGGCCGATGCCATGGCCGTCGCCGAGGCCGGTGCGTTCGCCGTGGTTCTTGAGGGCATAGTCGAGCCTGTCGCCCGTGAGATCACGGCCGAACTGCCGATCCCGACCATCGGCATCGGCGCTTCGGCGGCTTGCGACGGGCAAATACTGGTGCTCGAGGACATGCTCGGCCTCAGCCCGCGCGTGCCGAAGTTCGCCAAGCGTTACGGCAGCCTCGCCGGCCACATCGAGGCGGCGGTGCGCGCCTATTCTGAAGAGGTGAGAAACCGCGCGTTTCCCACCGACGACTACGTCTACAAGCGCAAGAACTGAGCGTTTCCGGCGGCAATCGCGGCGTTTGCAAGGGCAGGGGCCGGGCTATATGGTGCGCCCGCGCCGCGCCGGCTAACCGTTCCGCCGGCCGCTTCATGGCAGGACCCATGTCCGATATCTTCCGCGAAGTCGACGAAGACATCCGTCGCGAACAATACAAGAAGCTGTGGGACCGCTACGGCATCTATGTCATCGGCCTCGCCGTGATCATCGTTGTTGCAACGGCCGGCTATCGTGGCTGGGTCTACTGGCAGGAGAAGCAGGCGCAGACCACTGGCGACCGGTTTGCCGCGGCGCTAGCCCTCGCCGATGCGGGTAACCATGCTGACGCTGAGGCTGCCCTCGCCGCCATCGTCACCGAAGGCAGCGGCGGCTACCCGACCCTTGCCCGCTTCCGCATCGCCTCGGAGAAGGCGTCGGCCGGCGACAAGACCGGTGCTGTCGCCGAGTTCGACAAGGTTGCCGCCGACTCCTCGACCCCGCCGCTGATCAAGGACATGGCGCGCCTGCGCGCCGCGCTGATCCTCACCGAGACCGCAAGCCTGGCGGATCTCCAGGCGCGCATCGGCGACCTTGCGGCGACCGGCAATCCCTGGCGCAGCAGCGCCCGCGAATTTCTTGGCCTCGCTGCGTGGCGGGCCGCCGACTACGCCACCGCGCAGAAGTACTACCGGCAGATTGCCGACGACGAGCAGAAGCCGCGCGACATCGCTACGCGCACCGAGATGATGCTGAGCCTTTTGCGCGCCCGCCTCGGCGCTCCCGCCGAAGAACCGAAGCCCGAAGGCTAGGCGGCAACGGCCGTTCACCCGGCGCCGCGATCTCAGGGAAAGAACGGAGTTCGCCCGATGCCGCAAAGGCGCAAGCCTTTCCGCGTCGCCATCGTCGGACGGCCCAATGTCGGCAAGTCGACTCTGTTCAACCGTCTTGTTGGTCAGCGGATTGCCCTTGTCGACGACACCCCCGGCGTCACCCGCGACCGCCGCGAGGGTGACGGCAGGCTCGGCGACCTCGGCTTCACCGTCATCGACACGGCCGGCCTCGACGATGCCGCGCCCGAATCCCTTGCCGGCCGCATGCGCGCCCAGAGCGAGGCAGCGATCCGCTCCGCCGACGTCGCCCTGTTCATGATCGACGCCCGCGCCGGCGTCACGCCGCTCGACGAGCATTTCACCACCTGGCTGCGCGGCCTCGGCAAACCCGTGATTCTTGTCGCTAACAAGGTCGAAGGGCCCGCGCAGCGGCCTGGCCTGAACGAAAGCTTTGCCCTCGGCTTCGGCGAGCCGGTGGCGATTTCCTCCGAGCACGGCGAGGGCATGGGCGATCTTCACGACGCCCTCGCCGAACGGATCGACGCCGCGCCGGAACTGGACGAGGCGGAGACTCCTGGCACCAAGCCGATCCTCATGGCCGTGGTCGGCCGTCCGAACGTCGGCAAGTCGACGCTGATCAACCGCATGCTCGGCGAGGAGCGCCTGCTCACCGGCCCCGAGGCCGGCATCACCCGCGACTCCATCGCCGTCGACTGGACCTGGCAGGGCCGGCGGCTTCGCCTCTTCGACACAGCCGGAATGCGGCGGAAGGCCCGGGTCGAGGCCAAGCTCGAAAAGCTCGCCGTCGGCGACACGCTCCGCGCCATCCGCTTCGCCGAGGTCGTCATCCTGGTTCTCGATATCGGCCAGCCTTTCGAGAAGCAGGACCTCCAGATCGCCGATCTTGTCGAGAGCGAAGGCCGGGCCCTCGTCATCGCCCTCGACAAATGGGATCTCGTCGACGACCGGCAGAAATCGCTCCGCGACTTCCGCGAACAGGCGACGCGGCTCCTGCCGCAGCTCCGCGGCGTCGCGCTGGTGCCGGTATCGGGCCTCACTGGCGAGGGTATCGACAAGCTGCTCGCCGCCGCCTTCGCCACGCACGAAGTCTGGAACCAGCGGGTGCCGACGTCCCGTCTCAATCGCTGGCTTGCCGCGGTGGTCGAACGCCACCCGCCGCCGGCGGTGTCCGGCCGCCGCATAAAGCTGCGCTACCTGACCCAGGCCAAGGCCCGCCCGCCGACCTTCATCGCGTTCTGCTCGCGCCCGGAAAAGCTTCCCGAGGCCTACGTCCGCTACCTCGTCAACGCCATCCGCGATGACTTCAAGCTCCCCGGCGTTCCCATCCGCCTGACGCTGAGGGCAAGGGACGTCGGCGGCGGCCAACGGACCGTT
>JBDTLN010000179.1:0-5447 GCA_039934795.1 Bauldia sp.
GGTCGTCATCGGCGAGGGCGAGCGCGACGAGGCGCCGATGCTGTTCATCGGCGAGGCCGTGGGCACGCGCAACGGGCCAAGAGTCGACATCGCCCTCGATCCGCTTGAAGGCGCCACCATCGCCGCCAAGAACCTGCCCGACGCGCTCTCGGTGGTCGCCATCGCCGAGGAGGGGAGCCTCCTCAACGCGCCCGATGTCTACATGCAGAAGATCGCTATCGGCCCCGGCTATGCAAAAGGTCTCGTCGACCTCGATCGCGGCGTCGCTGACAACATTAGCGCGCTCGCCGCGGCTAAGGACGTTCCGGTAGCCGAAATCACCGCATGCGTCCTCGACCGCCCGCGTCACGCCCGCCTGATCGAGGAGATCCGGGCGACCGGCGCCGCCATCCGCCTCATCGGCGACGGCGACGTCGCCGGCATCATCCACGCCACCAGCCCGGCCGAAACCGGCATCGATATCTATCTCGGCTCCGGCGGCGCACCGGAGGGGGTGCTCGCCGCCGCGGCGCTGCGCTGCATCGGCGGCCAGATGCAGGGCCGCTTGCTCATCACCTCTGACGAACAGCGCGTTCGCGCCGCCCGCATGGGCCTGAAAGACGTCAACCGCAAATACGACATGGCCGAGATGGCGAGTGGCGACGTGCTCTTTGCCGCCACCGGCGTCACCGACGGCAACCTCCTCGGCGGCGTTCAGTTCGGCCGCGGCCTCATCACCACCCACTCCGTCGTCATGCGCTCCTCGTCGGGCACGGTGCGCTGGATCAGGGCCGAGCATCGCGACGTCGAGAAGTTCGACGCGCAGTGACCGGGGCGGCCGGCGAGCGGTCTGCCCGCACTTTCCTCGGTGTCGAACGGTCGCTGTCCGGGCGGCGGTGGATCGACCGGCTCGATGACGCCGGCGCGTTCGGTGCCCTCGCCATGGCGCAGCGCCACGACATTCCCGATATCGTTGCTCGCGTGCTGGCGGGGCGGAACATTGCGCCGGACGATGCGCCCGGCTTCCTCAACCCGACGCTCCGCACGCTGTTGCCCGATCCCTCCGTGCTGACCGGCATGGACGCCGCCGCGGCGCGGATTGCCGCGGCCGCGATGCGCGGCGAGAAGATCGCCATCTTCGGCGACTACGACGTCGACGGCGCCACCTCGGCGGCGCTGCTCGCCCGCTTCCTCCGCCATCAGGGGCTCGACCCGGTCATCTACATCCCCGACCGCATCTTCGAAGGCTACGGCCCGAACGTCGAGGCGCTGCGAACCCTCGCCGCCGGCGGCGCGACGCTGCTGATCACCGTCGATTGCGGCACGACCAGCATCGAAGTCCTTTCCGGTGCACAGGGGCTCGGCCTCGACGTGGTGGTCATCGACCATCACCAGGTTGGGACTTCCCTGCCGCCGGCTCTCGCCGTGGTCAATCCGAACCGCCAGGACGATCTCTCCGGTCTCGGCTATCTCGCCGCCGTTGGCGTTACCTTTCTCACAGTCATCGCCGTCAATCGGCAATTGCGGGCCGCCGGTTGGTACGGTGCGGGTCGTCCGGAGCCTGATCTCATGCAATGGCTCGACCTCGTCGCCCTTGGCACGGTCTGCGATGTGGTGCCGCTGCGCGGCCTCAACCGAGCCTTTGTCGCCAAGGGCCTGATCGCTCTGGCGCATCGCAGCAATCGCGGGCTGGCCGCGCTCGCGGATGTCGCCCGGCTTGGCGGCCCGGCCGCACCCTGGCATCTCGGCTTCATCATCGGCCCGCGTATCAATGCCGGCGGCCGGATCAGCGATGCGGGCCTCGGCGCGCGGCTGCTGACCAGCGACGATCCGGCCGAGTGCGAGAGGATCGCCGGCGAACTCGATCGCCTCAACCAGGAACGCCAGGTCATCGAGACCGTGATGCTGGAGGAGGCGGTGGCCGAGGCAGAGGCGGAGATCGGCGGCGGCGAAGGGCCGCCCGTGCTGATCACCGCGAGCGAGCGCTGGCACCCGGGCGTCGTCGGCCTCATCGCCTCACGCCTGAAGGACAGGTTCCGCCGGCCGGCCATCGCCATCGCGTTCCTCCCCAATGGCGCCGGCACCGGATCGGCGCGGTCGGTGGTCGGGGTCGACCTCGGCAGGGCGGTGCGCGGCGCGGTCGAGCGCGGCATTCTGATCAAGGGCGGTGGCCACGCCATGGCGGCGGGCCTGACGGTCGAAAAGGCGCGGCTCGGCGACCTGCGCGCCTTCCTCGCCGACGCCGTCGGCGATGCAGTGCGCGGCGCCCGCGAGTTCACCGGCCTTGCCATCGACGCGGCGCTGACGGCGCGGGGCGCCGGAGCCGAGCTGATCGAGCGTGTCGAGCGGGCGGGGCCCTTCGGCGCCGGCCACCCGGAGCCGGTCTTCGCTTTTCCCGCCCACCGGCTGGCCTATGTCGAGACCGTCGGCAACGGCCATGTCCGCCTGTCGCTCGCTGCGTCCGACGGCGCCGCGCTGAAGGCAATCCTCTTTCGCGGCGTCGACAGCGACCTCGGCCGCGCCCTCCTCGATCGCCGCGGCGCCGCCCTTCACGTCGCCGGCACGCTGTCGCTCGACCACTATCAGGGCCGCGCCCAGCCCAGCCTCCGCATCATCGATGCGGCGGAGCCGGCGCCGCTCGCGTGAGCCCCTAGGGAAAACAGACGCTCGGCCCTAGATTGGCAGCGCCATGCCGATTGCCCGTGTCAAACGCCCTCCCATCCTTCGCGCGGCCCGGGCCGTCACCGTGCGCCCGCGCCTGATGGCGGCGGTGGCCGTCGGCATCGTCATCCTCATCTTCGCGCCGGCCGAATGGCGGGTGGCGACGCGGATGCTGGTCGCCTGGGACATCGCTACGACCCTCTATCTCGTCCTCGCGCTCCGCCTCATGGTCGGCGCTGACGTGAAGGCGATCCGCCAGCAGGCCATCGCCGAAGATGAGGGCCGCGCTACGGTGCTGGTGCTGACGGCCATCGCCGCCCTTGCCAGTCTCGGCGCGATTATCGCTGAACTAGGGATCGCCGCCGGCGGCGACCACGGCCATACGGCCCTCGTGCTTTCGATCGCGACAATCCTGCTCTCCTGGAGCCTGATCCACGTCGTCTTCGCCATCCACTACGCCCACGACTTCTACGATGCCGACCACATCGGCAAGCCGCCACCCCTCGACTTTCCCGACGATCCGGAGCCCGTCTATTCGGACTTTCTCTATTTCGCGTTTGTTGTCGGCATGACGGCACAGGTCTCGGACGTGGCGGTCCGCGACAAGGGCGTGCGCCGCACGGTAACCGGCCACGCCATCGCCTCCTTCTTCTTCAACGCCGCCCTGCTGGCGCTGGTCGTCAACATCGCCGCGTCGGCGATCTGAGCAGGGTTGGGCGGCCGCAACCGCGGCCAGTGCCCCGGCGCGCTCCCATGTCAGGCGGAGTGTTCTTGCTTTCGCAGCAACGCAAGTGCCTCGTCGAGTCGCCAGGACGGTACGCCTTTTGAGACCTAGCCAGAGCCCGGACAGTCGGCCGACGGGCATCTTGGGACGCCACAACGCGCGCGCGGAACCGCGGAGGCGGCTGGGCCCCAGCGGGATTCTAGCGGGCGAACGCGGCCTTTGCCAAACGCCCCGCTGAGGCGCTAGTCGGTCGAAGCGGCGATGACCGGACCACCGGCATGCTGCACCAGCACCGCAACCTTGAGGTTCGCCGGGCCGCGCGAAAGCGGAATGGAGACGGCCTTGCCACCCCAACCACCGATCCGTCGAAGTTCGTGAACTACGTTGGCTTGTGGCAACGTGCGGCCACCATTCTCGCCGCGCCTGACGGGCACCGAGACGACTGCGGGATCATAGAGAACCATCCACACATCTGCCTCGCGCTCCGGAGCGCTGCCCGCCCCGATGCGAACCTGGTCGCCGTCGATCACGACCGCCGGCGGGTCGCCGCGGCTCGCGTCTGCCAACAGGGCGTCAATTTCCTCGATACGATTGCCGACAACGTCGGCTCGACCGTTCACCACCACCTGAGGAGTAAATGGTCCTGAACGGCCGAGGGACGGCTCGTAGACACGCTGCCGGTCGGTAAACTCAGCCTTGCCGAACGTATCCTTCCATCCGAGCTTGTCCCAATAGGTCACGCTGAATGTGAGGGCCAAAACGCCCGGGCGATTTCGAAGCTTTATGAGGTTTGCGTTTGCCGGAGGGCAGGAGGAGCAGCCCTGGCTGGTAAAGAGCTCTATTACCGTCGGCTGGGGGCTCTCTGCTGCCGCCGCCGAACTGGCTGACGCTCCTTGAGCTACACAGAGGCTTGCAAGAACCATAAGTGCTGGCTTCGCGAGACTTTTCACTTGAACGCTCCCTAGGAGTCGCGCGCAGACCCTTTGTGGCCGCGATGCGCTCTAGGGAAATTCGCGGTTACTGAGCAAGTAGATACATCAAGGCTTTGTGATCGGCGGAACCATCCTGATGCGTTTGTTGCCGGGTCGGTCTTACTGGCTCGCCACAGAGCCCGTCCACAACCGCCTCCCAGCGCGTGGCGAGGCAAACGGGAACACGCCCGTGCAGGGCGGTATGATGATCGAGATCAGCCAGGTGGATGCGCAGTCGTGGTAAGGGTTTTGGTGATACGGCTTTGCAGCCGCAGCCGCCGATCACTCGCCCGGAGGCCATCGCACAATGCGAAGCCCCGCCTCGCGAGGCCGGGGCCCATGGCCGAAGGACGGAAAAGATCCTTGAAGACCTAGTGGCTCAGGCTCACGCAACACAGTGCAGCATCTGCGGCCAATCAATTCCAACATTGAGGCCACGCAAGTCTATCCCGTATATGGGACAACTGTTGGACACGAACGCGACGTAACGGCGTAAGTCTTTGATTTTATTGGCGCGCCCAAGGGGAATCGAACCCCTGTTCCCGCCGTGAAAGGGCGGTGTCCTGGACCGCTAGACGATGGGCGCGGCGGCTCGCCTTATAGAGGCCCAGCCGGAGGCTAACAAGCCTCGGCGGGCTACCATTTCCCGGTATTTGCCATCGACAGCCAGGGCTCCTGCGGCGGCAGCGGACCGTTGGCCTGGATCAGTTCGATCGAAATGCCGTCGGGCGAGCGGACGAAGGCCATGTGGCCGTCGCGCGGCGGCCGGTTGATGGTGACGCCGGCTTTCATCAGCTTGTCGCAGGCCGAGTAAATGTCGTCGACGCGATAGGCGAGGTGCCCGAAGTTGCGCCCGCCGTCGTAGATCTCCGGATCCCAATTGTAGGTGAGCTCGACCTGCGCGCTCTCGTCGCCTGGAGCGGCGAGAAAGATCAGCGTGTAGCGACCCTTCTCGTTCTCCATACGCCGGACCTCCTTGAGGCCGAACTTGTTGCAATAGAAGTCGAGCGAATTCTCGACGTTGGTGATTCGAACCATCGTGTGCAGGTACTTCATGTCCGGAGTTCCTCGCGAAGTGACGGCGGGCAGGCGCGGACCATAGAGCAGGCGCG
>JBDTLN010000180.1:0-5377 GCA_039934795.1 Bauldia sp.
TGGTAGGGATGCAGCCGCTCGTGGAGGACGACGGCGCCAAGGAGGATGGCACTCACCGGAATGAGAAAGGTAACAAGCATCAGGCTGACGGCGCCGGCGGTGGCGAGGATGCGATAGTAGATAAGATAGGCGACGAAGGTCGACAGCGCGCCGATGCCGAAGACCGCGCCGAGCGGTGCCGGTCCCGGCATGGCAAGCGTCCACGGCCGGTCGATGACCAGCGCCAGCGGTGTCAGGATCAGGGCGGCGATCAGAATCTGCCCGGTGGCGGTGACCAGCGGCGGCGAGCCGATTCTGGCGAAACGTCGCGCATAGATCGCCGACATCGCGTAGCACGATGCCGCGGCAAGGCAGGCGAGTTCGGCGAGAAGGTGGCTGCTCGCTTCGGCCAGCGCATCGGCGCCGATCATGATCACCACGCCGACGAAGCCGATGATGACGCCGGCGATGCGCGCCGGTGTCAGCTTTTCGTCGGCGGTGAAGAAGTTCGCAGCGACGACGGTCCACAGCGGCGTCGTCGCATTGAGAATCGAGGCGAGGCCGCTCTCGATCTCGGTCTGGCCCCAGGCGAAGAGGCTGAACGGCACGACGTTGTTGAGAAGCCCCATGACGAGGAACGCCCGCCACGCATAGCCATAAACCGGGAAGCGGGCGCCGGTGACACGCATGGCAAGGTAGAGAAGCGCGGCGCCAACCAGCGTGCGCCCGGCGATGAGCGTGAACGGGGGAATGGCGGTGAGCGCGACCGCGTTGAAGAAGAACGAGCCGCCCCAGAGGACGGAAAGCGCAATGAGAAGCGCCCATTCGGTGGTCGACATGGCGCTGCGGATGGCGGGAGGCATGGGGGGGTCGGCGGGCAGGAGGGGAACGATGCCGGCAATCTAGGCCGGTCGTTCGCCTCCCGCATTCCGATTCTTGGCCAGGCGCCCTCGCGGCGCCGGCCGATGACGAGGCCTACTTGGCCATCGCCCAGTCGGGATTGTCGGCGCAGGCCACTTTGGCCGGGGTGTCCCGCTTCTCGCTCGGATAGTTGTCGTAGGTTGCCGACTTCAGGAACTCGATGATGGCGTATTTGTCGTCATCGCTGAGCTTCGGTCCGATCCGCCCCGGGCGCGACATATCGTCGGTCCACCAGTGGCCGGCGTTGCCGTTGCCGTCGGCCGACGTGTCGAAGACCATGCCGCCGAGGCCCTGGTCGTCGATGTAGCCGAGCTTTGCCGGATCGTATTCGCGCGAGCCGATCTTGAAGGTCGCCGGCCTCGTGTCGCTGAGGAGTTCGAAGACCGTCCGCACCGAGCCGTTGTGAAGGAAGGGCGGGGTCGCCCAGACGCCGATGAGCGGCCGCGCCTTGTAGCCGCACGGCGCCGTCACGGTGGCGTCGCCCTCCTGCTCGGCCGCCGGAGTCTTGTTGTCGGCGTAGAGCTGGCGGCGGATGGCGTTGACCGCGGCGGGCACGCCCATGCTCGCTGTCGCATTCTTGCCGAGACCGAGGATGCTGAGGTCGTAGGTGTTCTTCGCCCAGCTCGTCGCCTGGTTGGGGTCCGTGCCGACATGATCGAGCGGCACGATCGACACGTCCCACATGCCGTCGGGCAATGTCTTGATGCCGTGGCAGCCGGAGCAGTGGCCGGTGAAAAGCTGCTTGCCCGCGTCGGCCTTGGCCTGGTCGATGGGACCCAGCACATCGGCCGGCCAGGTCGGCGCGTGCAGCCCCTCCAGCGTCTTTTCCATCCACAAGAGGTTGTCGAGCTGCAGGGACGTCTGCCAGCGCAGCGGCTCGGGGTTGAGTTCGCCCTTGGCGTTGACGATGTTGGTCTTGCCGAAGACGCCGAGCACCTCGCCGACATTCCGCGAGACCGCCTTCGGCGGCATGAAGCCGTTATATTGCAGCCAGGTCAGCCGCCAGATGTCCCAGAGGAACGGGTAGCTCACCGGCGAGACCAGGTCGCGCTGGTTGGCGGGGATAAGCAGATCGGTGCCGAATGCCCGGTTGGCGATTGCCTGCACGGCGTCGACCCGGCCCGGCCCGCCAACCGTGCTGACGATCTTGGCGCCGGCGGGCTTCTGTTTCAGCGATCCGAGATAGGCGACGGCCTCGCCAAAATCCTTTTCCATCCGATCCGCGGGATAGCCCGCGGCGACCGCATCGGTGAGGAACTTGTTGCGGAGCGCCTGGTTGGTCGCCGTGGCGATGAACGCCTCGGCAACGACATCGGCGAATGCATAAAGGTCGACCATCGCCTGGCCGCCCTCGATCCGCACCGCCTTGCCTTTGAAGTCGATCTGACCGGTGTGGCACATCGCGCAGGTGACGCCGGCGATCGATACGCCGCCGCTCAGCTTCGGGTCGCTGACTGTGAAGCCGAGCGGCCAGCCGAACGGGTTGGCCGCGCTTTTCTCGATGCCGTCGACGATGAATCCGTACTGGCGGAGGTCGTCGGGGTCCATCACCTTGCCGCTGCCGTCGGGCTTCTCGATGGCGGCGAGCCAGGCGGCGGGGAGAAGCCGCGTTCCCTGGTCGGTGTGGTGGTAACGGGTGAGGGTCGCCGCGTCGACATTCTGGTCGATCGCGACCGGCCTCGGCGGCGGCAGCGATCATCGTCGCCACAGCGACCGGAGCGGCGGCAAGCAGAAGCAGCTTCAAGGGCCTCATCGTATGTGCTCCCGTTCCTGGGTCAGTTGTTCGCCTGCCAGCTCACCTGCCGGCCAGCTTAGTTGAATGTCTCGTTGCCGGTCGGCTCGACGCGCGGCGCCTTGTTCAGCCTGTGGCGCAGCTCGGAGATGGCGTCGTAGACCGCCCTGCGCATCCGGTTGATGCCGCCGGCCGGACGTTGCTCGGGAAGGGCGTGCCAGGGCGTGTAGGACAGATTCTCGCAGAAGGTCATCTGCGCCTCACTGTCGAACTTCTGGATCGGAATGCGGAGTGTCGCCACGTCTATGAACGGCGCCTTGGCTTCGTCCCAAAGCGAGGTGGCGTCCTCGATCAGCTGCGTCGCCGGATCGGTCTGCGGCTGCACGGCGAACTTGAAGCACGCGTCCTGCCTGTCGAGCCACTTGATCATGCCTTCGCGGAGGTAGTTCGGATCCTTCTTCGGCGGCGCGTCTGTCGACTCCACGATCGTGGCGCCCGTCGTGCAGTCGATCGGCCGGGCCGTGAACTTGATGTACTGGTCGCCGAGGATGTAGGGCGACATGCTGAAATATTGCTGCTCGAGCACCTGGTCGATGGTAATCGACGTGATCGCCCTGGTGATTTCCCCCTCGTGCGGGTGTTTTTCCAGGAACTCGATCGCCTTGCCCTGCAGGGTGAGCTGGATCAACGGCAAATAGTTGGCGACGTCGCGGACCGCGAAGACCGGGTAGTTGATCATCACGAAGTCCTGCGTCTGCGCGTCCGCCTCGCTGGCCAGCAGCTTCTTGCCGGGAACGCCGGTGAGCTTGATCGCCATGCCGCGCCCGTCGCCGGCCGAATCGTCATGGGGTGTGCCCGATCCGTTCGAAAACCGGATCCAGGCGGTGTAGGTTTTCAGTTCGGCGAAGACGCCCTTGCGCAGCGGCTCGGGGAGATCGGGCGCAACCGCGAAGTAGCCCTTGACGCATCCGTGGCCCTTGGCGTGGGCGTCGCGCATCGCTGGCCGGACGCCCATCGCATAGGCGCCGCCGACCGCAGTCTCGAGCAGTTTGACCAGCGCCTCGGTATCCGCCGCCTCGGTTGCCGGGACCACTTCCTGATCCGGGCTCGGGTCGGCCATCGCCGATCCGCCGGCAAGCGCCACACAGGCAGCCAGAACCGCCGCCTTCCCGAGAGACCGCGTCATCGAAACCCCGTGCCGAACCATTGATCCGCCGGCGAGACGCTAGCGGCTTGGCACGGTCACAATCAAGTCCGTGTTTTTGCCGTGACTAAGATTTGTCCAGCCAGCCGCGATACCGCACGATCAGCCCGGTCAGTTTGTGCCCGATCTCGACATGGAAACGGAATCGGCCGTCCTCTTCCGTCTCGAATGCGTTGTTCCGGGGGGCCAGCCAAAGCGGCAGCGGGATGCCGAAGGCCGACCAGCGTCGGAGGACGAGGTTCAGCTTCCCGCCTTCAACCACGACCGCGAGCGCGAAGGCCGCCGGCCCGAAGCTTTCGACCAGCAACCGCGCACTTCTTCCGGCGCCTTCCTCTTGCAGGCTGGAGAACGACTTGCCGGCGAAGGTTCGCCGCCAGCGTTCCTTGCCGTCAATGGCCGTGAAGTCGACGGTGACCGGCACGTCCTCTCCGGCGCCGGGGAAGCCAATCATGGCGCCGACGAGGCGGGCGAGGGGATTGCGCCCGCGCTCGACCGTCGCGCGGCCGGCGAAGCGCACCGGCCCGTCGATGTCGTGCAGGCGACGGATTGCCGGCGGCAAGGTCTCGTATGCGTCGCCGAGCATGCGGCGGTAAAGCGGCAGCCCTGTGTCGCCCGGCCGTTCGGTGCGCGTCCCGGTCCGGATGGTGCGGCCGGCAAACATCCGGTCGTAGTCGCCAAGGTCGAGATCGCCAGCCGCCGGCCTTGCGCCGGCTTCAGGGCGCTTGCCGTCAAGGCCCCGCAGCACGATCGCGGCTGCGGCCATGGACGGGATCAGCGGCCCGTCGTCGCCCTCGGCGAGGAGATGCCAGCTGCGCTCCACCGGCCCTTCGGCGTCGGCGCCGCTGACGCGGACGAACATCCCGCCGCGATGCTCGCCCCAGCGCATCACATTGATGACCCGGTGGAACAATCCGGCGAAGGGAGAGAGCGAGGGCAGCAACCGCCAGCGCACCAGCCAGGCGAGGCAGATCAAGCCGCGATGCAGGATTTCAGGCACCGGCCCGGCGCCCATCCAGACCGCGCGCAATTGCGGCCATAACGCGGGGAGGACGCGAAGGTCGGGAACGTTGACGAGAGAGAAGAGCGTGTTCTTCAGCGGCAGGCGCCCCGGCGGCGCGATGGTCTCGCGGATCGTCCCGGTCAGCGCGTAGCCTTTTGCCGGCTTGCCATCGCGGACGAGGTCGACCGGTTTCCCCGCATAGCCGGCAATGGCGCGGACCACATTGAGGCCGACGCCGGCATAGGGCGAGGGCGCGATGCCGCCGGTGACGGTGTCGAGCCGCGTCATGCCGGGGGACAGGGCACGCACCACCGCCGCCGTGAGCACGGGAAAACTGCTGGCGCCGGAAAGGACGAAGACATTCCTTTGCCGGGCCGCCGCGTCGAAGCTGGCGATGCCGGCGACGAATTCGGCGCCGTCGGCGAGGTCGATGTAGTCGATGCCGTGGGCAATGCAGGCCGCGACGATCCGGTAGGGCGAATCGCCGTAGGCCTGGAACGGGCCGGTGGCGTCGACGACGACGTCGGGCTTTGCCTCCGCG
>JBDTLN010000181.1:0-5375 GCA_039934795.1 Bauldia sp.
CCGCGGCGGAAGATCGATCGGACATGGTGCCGGGCTCCTTCAAGCTTCGCCGGGGTCGATCGACAGGCTGCCGGACGGACGCCGGATTGCGGTCGCGCCCGGATTGACGACCACCGTGGTGAACGAGGATTCGATGATGGCCGGCCCGGCGACCGTCTCGCCGACCGGCAGGAACTCGAAGCGGCGGACGCTGGTGGCTATTCGGCCATGCCCGGGGAAGTGGGCAATGCGCGAGCCGTCGCCATGACCGGCAGGAGGCGCCGCCAGTCGCGGTGGCTGGTCGTCGCGGATGCGAGCGGCGGCGGCACCGCTCCAGCCGACAAACTCGATGACCGCCCGCCGGTCGCTGACGGCGAAGATCTCCTGGTGCGAGCGATGGAATTCGCCGACCAGCGCGTCGAGATCGGCAGGGCCGTCAAAGCGGCTCGCCGGGACGGGTATCTCGATGTCCCAAACCTGCTCGGCGTAGCGCGCCTCGGCCTTGAAGGTGAGTGTGTGGCTCCGGGCACCTTGTCCGGGCCCGGCCAGAAACGACCGCGCCTTCGCGTCGAGGCCAGCGAGCACAGCGTTGACGCCGGCATAGTCGAAGGCCTCGCTGGTGGTGAAGCAATGGGCGCGGTAGTGGGCGCCGAGATCGGACATCATGGCGCCGGCGGCCGAAAGCGCCGCGCCGACCTCCGGGATGAGGAGGGTCGGCGATTGCAGGCGCCGGCCGATCATCACCGAGTTCAGGCCAGCGGCGCCACCGCCGCCGACAAGAATCGCCTTTCGCGGATCGATGCCCTGATTGACGGTAATGTCGACGATCGCCTGCACCATGTTCTCGGTCGCAACGAGTATGATCGCCGCGGCGGCATCCTCGAGCGCTATGCCGAGCGGGCGCGCGATCTGCTGCTCGATCGCCTGCCGCGCGGCCGCCGCATCCAGCCGGATGCTTCCGGCGAGGAAGAAGTCGGGGTCGATGTAGCCGAGCGTCACGGCGGCATCGGTGACGGTCGCGCGGGTTCCGCCCTTGGCGTAGCAGACCGGTCCGGGCACCGAGCCGGCGCTCATCGGACCGACGTGCAACATGCCGCCATCGTCGATCCAGGCGATCGAGCCGCCGCCGGCCCCGACGCTCTTGACGTCGACCGAGGGAAAGCCGGTCATGTGGCCGCGATAGGGCTGGCCGATCCAGGTTTCGCGCGTCGACGGCACCTCACCGCGGCGGACGAGACTTACGTCGTAGGTCGTGCCGCCGGTGTCGGCGATAATCGCCGTGTCGGCGCCCTCGTCGAGACGGGCGAAGTATCCCCCGGCAATCGGCGCCATCGACGGGCCGGAGTTGATGAGGTGGATGGGCGCCTGCGCCACGTCGGCGGCATCCATGACGCCGCCCTTTGAGGTCACCACCAGCGTGCGGCCGGCGAAGCCGGCGTCGGCAAGCCGCGCCTCGAGGCCGGCGAAATAGGCGTTCATCATCGGCTTCAGCGAAGCGTCGATGCACGCCGACGACGCACGCCGGTACTCGCGGATCGTCGGATTGAGCGCGTGGGAGAGGGTAAAGGCGACGCCCGGCATATGCTGCGCCAGGAGTCCACCAATGCGCTTCTCATGCGCGGGATTGACGATAGACCACAGGAGGCAAACCGCGACCGCCTGGACGCCGGCATCTTTCATCGCGCCGATCACCGCGACGACGCGAGACTCGTCCAGCGGCTCCAGTTCGCTGCCATCGGCGACCATGCGCCCGGCGATCTCCCAGGTAAGGGACCGCGGCACGAGGGGCTGGGGAAATTCCACGGTGAAGTTGAAGGGCTCGCTCCGCCCTCCTTCACGCAGGGTCAGGATATCGGGATGACCTTTGGTGGTGAGAAAGGCCGTGCGCGCGGTGTTGCCGGTGATGATCGCGTTGATCGCGTGGGTAGTGCCGTAGATGAGCGTCGACCCGGCGGCGAGGAATTGGCGGAGGGGCAGGTGATAGCTCTCCGCCGCCTTGCCGAGCGCGTCGAGGACGCCGCTGACCGGATCGTTCGGCGTCGTCGATGCCTTGAACATCCGCAAGCGGCCATCGTCGCCCTCGACAAGGAGGTCGGTGAAAGTGCCGCCGGTGTCGATGGCAAAGCGCATCAAGGCACGATGACGTAAGTCTGCACGGCGTACACGCCGGCATTGTCCGCCAGGCGCTCGACCTCGGCGGCAAGGCCCGGCGCAGCGAAGAATGCGTTCAGCGCCTGCCCGGTGTCGAACCAGACCTCCGCCACCACATCAACCGGCAAGGCCTGGTAGGCGACCGGCTTGCCCGGTTCGCTCTCGCGATGGCTGACGACCGTGTTGGTCAGTCCTGCCAGTCCCGGAGCCTTGCGCAGGCCGGCCGACAGATCCCGCCAGCCGGCGAGAAATGCCTCGGATGAAACATCGTCCTTGCGACCGATCACGACCATGGCCTTGTGAAGGGACGCGGTACCCGGGGCCAGCCCGGCGACCCTTTCTGGCGTGCCGGCGATCAGCCCCGGCATGGTCATCACCGTCGGTGTGTCGCTGGCCAGCGTCGCGTAGGAGGGCGAGGCGATGGATTGGGTCATGACCTCGATGCTGTCGAACCAGAGTTGCGAAAGGCCGTCGAGCATCCAGCGATCGGCGAGCCTGCCGAGGGGCAAGCTCTGGATGGTGTGGTTCTGGTGATAGCGCCTGAGGTTGAGGATCCTGGCGCCGAACTGGCCATGCGGCCCGCGCCAGTGCTCGGTGAACTCGGCCGGGGTCAGCGCGGGGAGACGCCTGATCATCCCCATCCGCACGATTCCGGCATCCTCAACCGCCATCGGGTTCCTCGCTTGCTGGGCCGGGGGCACCATAGTTTTCACAGTCGGCATAGCTGTCAAGTCAGATTCGGTAATTCACAATTGGTTCGCGAATGTCGAAGCCGCCGACGCAGTGCGCCGCGCGTCGGGGCGATGTCGCGGTGGCGGAAGAGCGCGTGACGGGGTTCGTTATTGACAAAGCCATTACTCCAACAACAATCGCCACCGCACCGAGGCAAAGGTGCGCCAAATGTGAGGGTTCCGCGCCATGCTTATCCGGAGTGGGTTGATCCAGAACGTCGATCGTATCGAGGCCGCGGCATTCGGAAAGCACTGGCGCGAGGTTCACGGTCCACTGGCCGCCAGGCTGCCGAACCTTCGCGGATATGTGCAGAACCATATCGTCGCACGCGGAAAGTCGGGCGGAATCCCGATCCACCGCATCGACGGCATCTCCCAACTCTGGTTCGACGACGTCGGCGCCATGACCGTGGGCATGAACTCGCCCGAAAACGACGCTTGCATCGCGGACATTTCCGGCTTTCTGGCGAGGGTGACCCTGGCGATTCAGGATCCCGGCGCCTGGGCCGGTCCAATTCCGGGCCCGGCCGTGGTCCCGGCCAAGGTTCTTGCGGTCTATGTCGGCGATGGCCCTGTCGCCGATGTAGAACGGGAGGCGGCAAACGCCTTTGCCGAGCAGGGTCCATTCCCCGCCCGCTACCGTGTCAACCCGGTGCAGCGGGGCACGTTCATCGTCGATCCCTCGATCGCCCGAAGCGAGGCGCCGATCCTTGCCGTCGTCGAAGCATTGCTCCCCGACAGCGATGCGAGGGAACGCTTCCTCGAAGCCGGACTGCTCGGTGCTGCCGTACCGAACGCGTCGGCGGAGGTCCTCGCCGTGACCCCCTACGTCTTCATCCCGCCGCCGGCCGACAGCGCGCACTGACCAGGGGCCGGAAAAGCCTGCGGACGTCCGCGGGCGACTTCCCCGCGCGCGACCACCGGATATCGGACTTCGCGTCACGGACGGACCGCGCGCCGAGCCAACCCGCGTCGATTATTGACGAATAGATTTGCCATTGACTAATCGCCTGCCAGATTGAAATATTCCTCGGTGCCCCGCCGAGGCGGAGTCAGTTCAGAGCTGCCAGACACAATCCGAAGGGGAAAAAAAATGACAAAGCAATTCGAACCCGGGCCGCAAGAACGGCCGCGGGCGTGGAGCATCATGATCGCCGCGACCGTGGCGCTTACCGGCATGTGCGTCGCCGGCGCGAACGCAGCCGAGACAATGCGCATGGGCGCCGGCGCCGACATCAAGACCATGTGCGGCACCAAGCCGACCGTGGTCGCCCTTGCCGACGGCTACGGCGGCAACACCTGGCGCAAGACCGTGCTCGCCGAAATCAAGGACGAGGCGAGCAAGTGCCCCAACATCACCAAGGTGCTCTATGCCGACGCCGCGGGCGACCCGGCCAAGGCCAACAGCGACATCAACAGCCTGGTCGCGCAGGGCGTCAACATCCTCGTTGTCTACCCGGATTTCGGCGAAGCCACGTTGCCCGCCATCCGCGCCGCCCAAGAAGCCGGCGTCGTCGTCATTCCCTACAACCCGACGCTGCCGGGCGAAGCCGGGGTCGACTACGCGGCCAACGTCTACCAGGACCACAATTTCAATACCAAGACCTGGTCCGACTGGATCGGCAACAACATCAAGAAGGGCACGGTTCTCTACTTCAGCGGCATCGCCGGGAACACCTTCTCGACCGACATCATGGCCAAGCTGAAGACGGCGCTTGAGAAGTATCCTGACATCAAGCTGCTCGAGGATCAGTTCATCGTCACCAACTGGAGCACCGCCGACGCCCAGAAAGCCGCCGCCGGCGTCATCGCCAAGTATGGAACCATCGACGCGTTCGTCACCGATTTCGGACCGGTGGCGCTCGGCATCATCCGTTCGTTCCAGCAGGCCGGGCTGAAGGTCCCCGCCAACGCCAACCTCGCCTCCAACAATGAACTGAACTGCATGTGGCTGGAGGCCAAGGCCAAGGGCGAGGCATGGCCGTACATCACGCTGGAAGGCACCACCACCATCGTACGCAATGCGCTGCGCCGCGGCATGGCGATCTACCAGGGCACCGAGGATTCCGAGCCGCTCGGCCTCACCACCTACGTCTTTGCCGACAGCTTCGCCGGCATCGATCCGAAATGCGAGAAATCGGCCCCGCTTGACGCCGACCTCTCGGGCCTTCTTACACTGGACCAGCTGAAAGAGGTGTTCGCTCAGTAGCGACACCCGGCAAGCCAGGGCAGAAGTTCGAGGTCGATGGACGGCGACGCCAGAAAAGTCCTGAACATCGAGGGCGTCACCAAGACGTTCCCCGGCGTCAAGGCTCTCGATCGCGTTTCCTTCGACGTAAAAGCCGGCGAGGTCCATGGCCTCGTCGGCGAGAACGGCGCCGGCAAGTCGACCTTGATGGGCGTAGCTTCCGGCGCCCTCGTCCCCGACGAGGGCGCCGTTGTCATTGACGGCGTCGCCGTCACCGGCGGCCCGCAACAGACAAGGGAACTCGGCCTCGCCATAGTCCGCCAGGA
>JBDTLN010000182.1:0-5372 GCA_039934795.1 Bauldia sp.
CCGCGACGATTCGGTGATCGTCGTCGTCGAGGACGTCGCCGACCTGTGGGCGCTGGAGCGCGCCAGCGCGATCAACGCCCGCTACCACGTCCTCGGCGGTGTCCTGTCGCCGCTCGACGGCGTCGGCCCCGACGATCTCGCCATCGGCTCCCTCGTCAGGCGCGTCGCCGCCGGCGGCGTCGGCGAGATCATCCTTGCTGTCAACGCCACGGTCGAAGGCCAGACCACCGCGCACTACGTCACCGACCAGCTCGCCGGCATGAATGTCAGGATCTCGCGCCTCGCCCATGGCGTGCCGGTCGGCGGCGAACTCGACTATCTCGACGAGGGCACGCTCTCTGCCGCCATGCGCAGCCGCACCCCGTTCTGACCCCGGAGGCTCATGTGGATCGCAGTATTCTGAAGGACATCCACCGCTACTGGTTCGGCGACCGCACATCGCCGGACGATTTCCCGGAGGACAAGTCGAAGATCTGGTTCACGCGCTCCGACGAGATCGACGAGCACATCCGCCGCACCTTCGGGCCGTATATTTCCGATGCCGCCGAGGCCCGCTGGGATCTGGCTGACCTGTCGCGGGAAGAGCAAATCGCCCTCGTCGTTCTCCTCGACCAGTTCCCGCGCAACATATTCCGAGTCAGCGGCGAGGCCTTTGCCTGGGACGCCAAGGCGCGGGACATCGCCCGCCGCCTGATCGCGCTGGGTAAGGACCGCTTCACCTGGATCGAGCGAACCTTCCTCTATCTCCCCTTCGAGCACAGCGAGCATCTCGCCGATCAGGACTACAGCGTGCTTCTCTTCGCCGAGCTGGCGGTCGAGGCGCCCGACAGCCTGACGGCGACCATGCGCAACGATCTCGACTACGCCACAAGGCACCGCGACCTGATCCGGAAATTCGGCCGCTTCCCCCATCGCAACGTCATGCTCGACCGCCCCTCGACCCCGGAGGAGGCGGCCTTCGTCAAGGAGCATGGACGAGGGTACTGACGGCTAGCCCGGACCGAGGCCGCGGAAAGGCAATTCGGGCAGCTCGTCGGCGACCGATCGTGGCGCCGGGGAGGTTGCCGGCCGCAACGCCGGCGCCGGCTGCTCGTTGCCTTCCGCGAAGTCGAGCGTGCTGATGCGGTTGCCGCGCGCTGCGATCCTCCGGTTCGACGTGATGATGTTCTCGATGTCGGTATTGGCCTGGGTGAAGTGCGTCTGCAGCTTGCGCACCCTTTCGTCCAGCCTCGCCACATCCTCCATCATCTTGGCCACTTCCTGCTGGATGACGTGGGCCTGCTCGCGCATCCGCGCGTCGCGTAAGAGCGACATGACCACCTGGATCGACAGCATCAGGAGCGATGGCGAGACGATCACCACCCGCGAGCGGTGGGCGCGCTGGACGACATCCTCGAAGCGCTCGTGGATGTCGGCGAAGATCGACTCCGACGGCACGAACAGGAACGCGGTGTCCTGCGTCTCGCCGGGGATAAAATAGCGCGTCGCGATATCCTCGATATGCTTGCTGGTGTCGCGGCGAAATTGCGCTTCGGCGGCCTTGAGGGCTTCCGGCGCCTCGGCGACGCGGACGGCGTTCCAGGCCTCCAGCGGAAACTTGGCGTCGATGACGAGTTTCAGCGGATTGTTGGGAAAGCTGATGACGCAGTCCGGCCGGTTGCGGTTGGTGAGGGTATGCTGGAAGGCATAGGCGCCGCGCGGCAACCCGTCCTCGACGATCGCCTCCATGCGCGCCTGGCCGAAGGCGCCGCGCGTCTGCTTGTTGCCGAGGATGTTCTTCAGTTCGATCACCTGACCGGAGAGGCTGGTGATGTTCTGCTGGGCCTTGTCGATCACCGCCAGCCGCTCGTTGAGCTTGCCGAGGCTCTCCTGCGTGTTGCGCGTCGTGTCGGTCATCGACTGGTTGACGCGATGGCCGAAATTATCGATGCGCTCGGTGAGGCCGTGCATCAGCTCGGACTGCCGCGACCCGAACACCTCCGCCATGCTCTGCATCCGGCCGGTCATCTCGCTCTGCGCGTGGACGAGTTCGGCGATGCGACCCTCCATGTCGGACGCCTCATGCGCCCGCCGCGCCGCCCTTCGCCAGGCAATGAGGAGGACAAGCAGGATGAAGACGAAGACCGCCACGGCAAGCGCCGCCACGATCTGCCCGAGCGAGAAAATGCGCCCGCCGATCTCGAAGGTCTGGCTGTTCATCGGCCGACCCTAGCCGATTCGAGCCAAGGACCAAAACAGGAACATTCGCCACGGTTTACGGGTCGCCCTCCCTCGATTCGACCGGTCCGCGGTGTCTTCGGTGCCGCTTGCCCAGGTCGGGTCGATTCACCACCCGAGGCTGTCGGCGGATGCTCTCGCAAAGCGCTGCGCCAGCGGATTGCGTTTCGCCGGCGGCCTCGTCTGGTCAACAGCGGCGCTGCTCTCCATCGCACCGGCCCGCCTCTCACGGTTTGCCGGTCGCGGGTAGCGGTTGACCGGGCGAGCTTGCTCTCATATCTGGAGGCGCGTGAAAAAACTCGACATCATCACCATCCCCGACCGCAAATTGCGGACAACGAGCGCGCCCGTCGAGCGCGTCGACGACGCCACGCGCCGTTTCCTCGACGCCATGCTGGCGACCATGTACGGCGCCGACGGCCTCGGCCTTGCCGCCATCCAGGTCGGCGAGGCGCGCCGCCTGATCACCATCGATGTCGCCCGCCGCGAGGACGAGAAGGCGCCGCCGGCGCCGCTGTTCCTCATCAATCCGGAGGTGCTCTGGACCTCGGATGACACCGCCGTCTATGGCGAGGGCTGCCTGTCGATCCCGGAATACTATGCCGACGTCGAGCGTCCGGCGCGGGTGCGCGTCGCCTATGTCGACCGCGACGGCAAGAAGCAGGAGATCGAGGCCAACGGCGTCCTCGCTGTCTGTCTCCAGCACGAGATCGACCACCTGCACGGCAAGCTCTTCATCGACTATCTGTCGAAGCTGAAGCGCGACATGGTGGTCAAGAAATTCACCAAGCAGTCCAAGCTCGGCCCGAAACCCGCCGCCGCGCTCTAGGCTTACGATCCCGCCGCCTGCCACGCCGCGCCGACCAGCGCCTCGAAGGACGGCCGCATCGTGCGCTGCACGCCACTGTCATCGAAGCGGGCCTCCGCCGCGATGCGCGCCCGGGCGATCTGCGTCGCCTGGCGAAGGTCGCCGAGCGCCGCCGGATCGGTGAGCCCGAGACGGGCGAGGCCGCGGCCGGCCCAGATTTCGTACATCTCGTCGCTGGTGTCGGGGAGGATGGTCTTGCCCACCGCCAGCGCCCGGTCGAAACGGGGGAGGGCCTCTGCCGGCCTGCCGCCGGACAGTTCGGCAACGCCGCGCACCAGGTCGACCCGCGCCGACAGCAGCCGCACGCCGTCGCTCCTGTCGTCGGCGATTAATGCCGCGGCTTTTCCGGCGACCTCCGCCGCCTCGGCGGAGAGCCCCAGCCCGACCATCGCCAGCGCCCCGGAATTGATCGTTGCCGCCATCGTGGCGGCGACGATCCGGTTCCGCTCGGGATCGGCAAGCAGCAGGTCGACCGCCGGGATCGCCGCGGCACGGAACTCCGCTGCGGCCTCCCTCGCCGCGTCGATGTCGCCGAGCGACACGTGCAGCCGCATGCGGTTCTCGCGAAGATCGACGAAGAACAAGAGGGCGTGGTTGCTGGCGTCGGCCGGCAGGCTGTCGGGAAGCGCGATGCGCTCGATCAGCTTCAGCGCGTCGCGGCTCCTGCCGGCGCGCACCAGTACCGTGGCGAAATCGTTGAGCGCCGAGGCGCCATCATTGTCGAAGGCGACCGCGCCGCCGGCGAGGTCGTCGAGCAGCGCCAGCGACTGGCGCACCGCCTCCTCGGCCTCCGGATAGCGGGTCGCGTTGAGGAGCATCACGGTGCGGACACGCAGGGCGGTCAGCTTGTCCCAGCCGGTCAGCGGCCCGCCGATCGTTTCGGACTCGTCGAGGAGACGGAAGGCCTCGTCGAACTCGCGGATCCAGCCATGGGCGAGGGCCTGGTATTGCACCAGCATCCGCACCTGTCCGTCCGGCCAGCCTGAGCCGGCGATGGCCTTCCGCGCCTCGGCGAGGGTGGCGATCGCGTCGCCGTATTGCCCGCCGTCGACTTCGGCGAGACCGAGCGCGATCAGCGTCGCGGTCAGCAGGGCCGCCGGCGCATCGCCCCCGGCAAGCGTCAGGCTGCAGCGGAGCGCCGGCGCCCGCCCGCTCTGGCCGCCGACCCGCGCCAGGGCGCGTTCGATGGAATAGCCGGCATAAAGGATTTCCTCGCGGCTGCGCACATCCGCGCGGCGGCTGCAATTTTCGAGAGCCCCTTTTTCGCCGCTCGCCGCGCCGAGGATTGCCTCGACGACGCGCTGGCGCTCGGCAACGTCGCGGTTCACCCAGTCCGACCCCGGCTCATTGAGGGAGGCGAACCATTTGTCTGCCTTGCCGAAGTCGCCGGCGAAGGCGCGCTCGCTGCCGGCGAGGTAACGGAATTCACCGGGAACGGTGGGTGTGAGCCCGAGCAGGCGGTCCTCGATGGCGATCGCCTGCTCATAGGTCGTAGCGACCGTGGCGTGGTCTTCCTGGTCGCCGGTTTCGGCAAGGTCCTTCAGAACCAGCATGTAGAGCATGCTGTCGCCCGCACTGGCGACGAAATCATTGGCGATCTTCCGGTAGAGGGCGTGCGCTTCCTCGTTCCTCTTGGCCTTTCGCAGCGCCTCGCCCTCGGTGATGGCTGCGAGGAGCGCGCCCTCCATGTCCGCCACCTTCTCGCCGTCGCGGACCCGCGCCGAGTCGTCGTTTCGCTCCTGCTTTTCGAGATTCGCGGCGAGCGCCTTGCGCCAGAAGGCAATGTCCTCTTCCTTCTGCCGGGTGTCGAGGCCGATGCCAAGGGCGGTTCGCCAGTAGAACTCGGCCGCTGGAAACTGGCCGGCGCTTTCCAGCGTGATCGCCATCGCTTCCATGGTCGCGATGCGGCCGATATCGGTGCGCCCCTTGGCGGTTGCCTTCAACTGCAGCACGCGGTTGAAGATCTGCAGGGCACCCGCCAGCCGTCCCTGCCGACCGACCGCCTTGCCGAGCGTGTCCATGACGTCGATCTTCAGCGCGACATCGCCGGCCTCACCCTGGTCTTCGATCAGCTTGATCGCTCGCCGCAGCGTTTCCTCGGCCGCTGGAAGGTCCTCGCTCTGGTACCGCGCCCGTCCGAGATAGAACGTGCCCTCGGCGATCAGCCGCGGCGCCTCGCCCGCCGCCTCGGCCTCAGCAAGGGCGGCACCGAGGACGTCGATGGCCGCGGCCTTGTCCTCGATAGTGAAGTCCTGGTCGATCGCCTGGTCGAGCGCGGTCTTCTCCT
>JBDTLN010000183.1:0-5302 GCA_039934795.1 Bauldia sp.
CGCGCAGGGCCTCGCCCGCGCCGCGGCAAAGGCCGGAGCGCAAATTTTCGAGGCGACACGGGTCGCCAAAGTCTCCGGCTCGGCCGCGACCGGGTTCGGCCTCGGCTGCGCGGGCGGCGCGACCGTGACCGCCGACATCGTCATCCTCGCCGGCAACGGCTATCTCGACGGGCTCGACACGGAGGTCGAGGCGCGGGTGATGCCGATCGACAACTACATCCTCGCCACTGCGCCGATCGGCGCCGGCGTGCCGGGCGGGCTCATCCCGGGCGGCGAGGCGGTCTCCGACACGCGCTTCGTTGTCTACTACTTCCGCCCGTCCGCCGACGGCCGGCTCGTCTTCGGCGGCGGTGAGACCTGGTCGCGGCATCAGCCCGCCGACCTTGCCGGGTTCGTCCGCAAGCACCTTGCCCGCATCTATCCGGATCTCGGCGGCGTCGCCATCGACCATGCCTGGGGCGGCACGCTGGCGATCACCGTCACGCGCCTGCCCTTCATCCGGCGGCTCCGGCCAGGCGTCTATGTCGCCGCAGGCTAGTCCGGGCAAGGCGTCGCCCTGGCGCCGTTCGCCGGCAAGGTGCTCGCCGAAGCTATCGCCGGCGACCCGGCGCGGCTCGATCGTTTCGCGGCTCTGCCGGTGCCGCGGTTCCCGGGCGGCAAGCTGCTGCGCTATCCCGCACTCCTTGCCGGAATGAGCTGGTACGCGTTGCGCGACCGCCTGTGACCGCCCGACCCTTGCAGGTTCTTGCCGAATTTCGGAAACCGCCTATACCGGCGCGGGGCTGGCTGCTTGTCGAGGTGCGATCTTGTCCGCTGAATTCGGGAGCGCTGCCCCTCCTGCCCCGCTCGTCACCGGGCGGGCGCGGACGATCGCCGTGCTGGTCGTCCTCCTCGCCTTTTTCATGGACCTCCTCGACACGACCATCGTCAATGTGGCGATTCCGTCGATCCAGAAGGACCTCGGCGCCAGCTATTCCGCGATCCAGTGGATCATCGCCGGCTATTCGCTCGCCTTCGCGCTGTTCCTGATCACCGGCGGCCGGCTCGGCGACATCCTCGGCTACAAGAAGCTTTTCCTCTTCGGCATGGGCGGGTTCACGATCGCATCGGCGCTTTGCGGCTTTGCGCCGAGCACCGAATTTCTGATCGGCGCCCGCGTCCTGCAAGGCTTCATGGCCGCCATGATGGTCCCGCAGATCCTCTCGACCATCCAGGTCATCTTCACCACCCCGGAAGAGCGCCAGGGCATCTCGGCCTACTACGGCGCGCTCGCCGGCGTTGCCACCGTCGCCGGGCCAATCATCGGCGCCCTGCTCATCGCCGGAAACCTCTGGGGCTTCGAGTGGCGGACGATCTTCCTCGTCAACCTGCCGGTCGGCGTCGTCTCCTTCGCCCTTGCCGTCATCTACATGCCCGACGCCAAGTCGCCGCACCCGCTCCGCCTCGATCTTGTCGGCGTCGGGCTGGCGCTGCTGGCGATGCTCCTCCTCATGTATCCGTTGATCCAGGGGCGCGAACTCGACTGGCCGGCCTGGACGCTCATCGCCATCGCCACTTCGCTGCCGGTCTTCGTCCTCTTCGGCTTCAGCCAGGTCTGGAAGGACAAGCGCGACGGCTCGCCGCTGGTGGTCCCGCATCTCTTCACGCGGCGCTCCTTTGTCGCCGGCGTCCTCCTCAACGGCTGCTTCTTCGGCGTCATCGCCGGTTTCTTTCTGACGCTGACCCTCTTCCTTCAGGTCGGCCTCGGATACAGCATCCTCAAGGCCGGGCTCTCGGGCATCCCGTTCTCGATCGGCGTCAGCGTCGCCGCCGGCCTCTCCGGCCCGGTGCTGGTGCCACGCTACGGTCGCGCCATCGTCACCGCCGGCCCTGTGGTCATGGCGATCGGCTTCGCCGGCTTCATCTGGACCATCCACCATTTCGGCGGTGTCGTGTCGCCGTGGGAAATGGCCCCGTCGCTGCTCGTCTCCGGCGTCGGCATGGGCTTCGTCGTCGCCCCGGTCTTCCCTTTCATTCTCGCCGAGGTGCCGGTCCGGGACGCGGGCTCGGCCTCCGGCGTGGTCAGCGCCGTCAGCCAGATCGGCGGCGCGATGGGCGTCGCGGTGATCGGCGTCATTTTCTTCGGGCTGATCGGCAGCCGCGCCGACATCAGCGCGGAAAGCGTCAAGGCCGACCTCACCGCCGACATCGTTGCCGCGGGCGTTCCATCGTTCGCCGCGCCGTCGGTTTTCGACAGCCTCAAGACCTGCTTCCACGATCGCGCCAACGCCAAGGATTTTTCGGCGGAACCGGAAAGCTGCAAGCAGACTGAGGCACAGCAGGCGTCGTTCGCCGCCTCGCAGCCGGACGTCGCCGCCAAAGCCGGCGCGGCGATCCTGAAGCACGCTATCGAAGCCAATCAGCGCAATTTCACCAGCGCCATGGCGCGCACGCTCGTCTGGCAGATCGTCGCTCTGGCCTTGATCTTCTTTCTCACATTCCTCCTGCCGCCCCGACCGCGCACCGAAGCAGAGCTGGCGCGGCTTGCGGCCGAAAGCGGAACGCCCTCGCCTTTGGCGTAGTGCGGCCCGCATTTGCGCGTGTCGTTGACGCGTTCGTCTAACTATCTGATTCGCATCGTTATTTTTCAGGGTGACTTGCGCCTCCAGCGGACCCTGTGCTCATATTCAAACGATCGATTGACTTTTTAATTCATACGTATGAATAGTGTAATTCCAGAATAGCAGGCAACACATCGATGGCCGATCAGACGTCAAGCTCGAAGGCGGGGGACCAGACCGTTAGCCCCGCGACGGAGATCGCGGATGGGGAGAGTGCATCCCCTCACTACCGGCGCGCCCGGCGCGATCGCGGCGCCGAGACGCGGCTGCGGCTCATCGAGGCGGCGCTTGACGTCTTCGGGCTTTATGGATTCGAGGGTGCGACGACGCGCCAGATCGCCCGCGAGGCGGGCGCGAACCTCGCCGCCATCGTCTATCACTTCGGCTCGAAGGAAGCCCTCCACACTGCCGTCGCCGAGCACGTGGCCAACCACATGCTCGCCGCCGCCGGCCCGACGATGGCCGCAGCGGCGGCCCCCGGCGCAGCCGCTACGCCGGAAGCGGCGCGGGCGATGCTCCACCGCCTGATCGAAACCTACGTAGATGTCATCGTCGGCACTGCCGATGCGGAACGCTGGGCGCGTTTCATCGTGCGCGAGCAGATGCAGCCGACCGGTGCTTTCGACGTCATCTATCGCGTGATGGGCGGCGCGGTGTGTCTGGCGTCCCGGCTTCTCGCCACCGCCCTCGGCCAGCCGGAGGACAACACGGTGAAACTGCGCGTCATCACGCTGTTCGGCCAGGTGCTGATTTTCCGCGTCGCCCAGGCGCTGGTCCTCCGCCGCATGGGGTGGACCGCGATAGGTGCGCAGGAGCGCGCCGAGATCAAGCGCATCGTCGGCGGCCAGATCGACGCAATCCTCGACCGGGAGATGCGCGCATGAGTCGCTCTGTCCGCGCCCTCGTCCTCCTCGCGCCCCTCGTCCTCGCCGGCTGCTTCGGCAGCGGCGACCCGAAGCTCCAGGGCTATGTCGAGGGCACCTACGTCTATCTCGGCGCCGAGGCGGCGGGGCGGCTGGTCGAGCGCGCCGCGGCTGCCGGGCAGCAGGTCGCCGCCGGCGACCTTCTCTTTCGCCTCGACGATGCCGACCAGAAGGAAGCCGTTGCCGGCGCCGATGCGCGTCTGGCCCAGGCCCAGGCCCAGTTCGGCAATCTCCAGACCGGCAAGCGCGCCGAAGAGATCGGGGTTATCGCCGCCCAACTCAGCGAAGCGCGGACGGCTCTCAAGAACGCCGACGATGATTACACCCGAAAGCTTCTCCTCCGCGAGAAGGGGGTCGTCGCCCAGTCGGTCGTCGATGACGCCAAAGCCAGGCGTGACAGCGCCGCCGCGGCCGGCGAATCGGTGGAGCGCCAGCTCCAGGTGGC
Organism: Bauldia sp.; assembly: GCA_039934795.1. GTDB lineage: Bacteria > Pseudomonadota > Alphaproteobacteria > Rhizobiales > Kaistiaceae > CAMCWB01. The sequence goes on from JBDTLN010000183.1 coordinate 3,969, forward strand.
GCGGCTGCCGGCGCGGCCCGAGGAGCTTGCGGCAGCGGAGCGGAACGTATCGGCACAGGAGGCGGCGCTGGCGCAAAGTCGCATCGCCCTCGAACGTCGCACCGTGCGGGCTCCGGCTGACGCGCTGGTCGAGGAGACATTCTACTCGCCGGGCGAACTGGTCATGGCCGGCCAGCCGGTGGTCTCGCTCCTCCCGGATACCAACCGCAAGATCCGTTTCTTTCTGCCGGAGGAGCAGCTGTCCTCGGTCGCCGTCGGCACGACGATCGCTGTGGCCTGCGACGGCTGCGCGGCGAACCTCACGGCCGAGGTCGATTTCGTCGCCAGTCAATCCGAGTTCACGCCGCCGATCCTCTACTCCAAGGAGAACCGCCAGAAGCTCGTCTATCGGGTAGAGGCAAAGCCGGTTGGCGGAACCGTGAGCCTCAAGGTCGGCCAGCCTGTCGACATCACGATCCCCCCTGCCGGGACCGGGTCGTGAGCGGCGAGCCGATCATTGCCGTCACCGGCCTCACCAAGCGGTTCGGCACCAAGACGGCGGTGGACAATGTCGACCTCACCGTCAATCGCGGCGAGATCGTCGGCTTCCTCGGCCCGAACGGCTCCGGCAAGACGACAACGATCCGCATGATCTGCGGCCTGCTGCATCCCGACGCCGGCAGCGGCACCTGCCTCGGCTACGACATCGTCACCCAGTCCGACCGCATCAAGCTCCAGGTCGGATATATGACGCAGCGCTTCTCGTTCTACGAGGATCTGACGATCCGCGAGAACCTCGATTTCGTGGCGCGCCTCTACGACTTGAAACCGCGCGCCGACTTCGTCGACAGGACGCTGGAGCGCCTCGGCCTCGCCAACCGCCAGAAGCAGCTCGCCGGGTCGCTGTCCGGCGGCTGGAAGCAGCGGCTGGCACTGGCCGCCTGCATCATGCACGAGCCGCAATTACTGCTGCTCGACGAGCCGACGGCGGGTGTCGACCCGAAGGCGCGCCGCGAATTCTGGGACCAGATCCACGAGCTGACCGCCGAAGGACTAACGGTCCTCGTCTCCACCCACTACATGGACGAGGCCGAGCGCTGCCATCGCATCGTCTATATCGCCTATGGCAGGGTGGTGGCGCGCGGCACCGTCCCGGAAGTCATCGCCGCGTCGGGCCTCCACACCATCGTCGTTCGCGGCGGCGATGGCGCCGCCCTCGCGCGCAAGCTGAAGGGCCGGCGCGGCATCGAGCAGGTGGCGCCGTTCGGCAACGACCTTCACGTCGTCGGCCTCGATTCGGCTCTCCTTGAGGCAAGCGTCGCCGAGGCCATCCGGGGCAGCGGCGCAACCGCGAA
>JBDTLN010000184.1:0-5293 GCA_039934795.1 Bauldia sp.
CCCAAGCTCGCAGTTTCCCTGCGCCGCCTGCTCGCGACAGCGGAGCCCATCGAGGAACCGCGGGTGGTCGACCTACTCTTCCACCTGCCCGTCGGCATCATCGACCGCCGCCGGCAACCGGGCATAGCTCTGTCGCCTGAAGGCGCAATCGTCACCCTCAAGGTGCGCGTCGATCGCCACCAGCCGCCGCCGCGTGGCAATCGCCGCATCCCGTGGCGGGCGTTCGCCCATGACGATACCGGCGAGATCGCCCTCACCTTTTTCCATGCCAAGGGAGATTACGTCGAGAAGACATTGCCCGTCGGCGAGACGCGCTACGTCAGCGGCCGTGTCGAGTGGTTCAACGGACGTCCGGCCATGGTCCACCCGGACCATATCGTCGCCGAGGCGGATTTCAGCAGTCTGCCAATGATCGAGCCGGTCTATCCGATGACCGAAGGCCTGTCGCGGAAGACGCTGGCACGGGCCATGACCGAGGCGCTGGCCGGCCTGCCCGTCTTGCCGGAATGGCTCGACCCGGCGCTGAAGGCGAGCCGCGATTGGCCCGATTTCGCCGTGGCGCTGGATCGCGCCCATCACCCCGGGACCGAACCGGATCTTGAAGGGACGAGCGCCCATCTGACGCGGCTCGCTTATGACGAACTCCTTGCCAGCCAGTTGGCACTCGCGCTCATGCGTGCGCACCAGCGCAAGAGCACCGGCAAGACGCGAAAAGGCGACGGCCGCATCCGCGAAAAGATCCTCGCCGCACTCCCATTCAGCCTCACGGGCAGCCAGCGCGATGCCCTCGCCGACATCGAGTCCGATCTCGGCCGCCGCGAACGGATGCTCCGGCTCCTGCAGGGCGACGTCGGCTCGGGCAAGACCGTCGTCGCACTCCTTGCCGCCGCCATTGCCATCGAGGCGGGCGCTCAGGCGGCCATCATGGCGCCGACCGAACTGCTCGTCCGCCAGCACGCTCGCACGATCAAGCCGTTAGCCGAGGCAGCCGGCATCGGCATGGCGGTGCTCACCGGCCGCGAGAAGGGCCGCGACAGGGAGGAGGTTCTTGCCGGCCTCGCCGACGGATCGACCGCCCTCCTTCTCGGCACGCACGCCCTCTTCCAGGCCGGTGTCGACTTTCGCGATCTGGCCCTTGTGGTCGTCGACGAGCAACATCGCTTCGGCGTTCACCAGCGCCTTGCGCTGACCGCCAAGGGCGGTGCCACCGACGTCCTCGTCATGACCGCGACGCCGATTCCGCGCACGCTTGTCCTCACCTACTACGGCGACATGGACGTATCGCGCCTTACCGAGAAGCCGGTCGGGCGCCGCCCTATCGACACAAGGGCCCTGCCCCTCGAGCGTCTTGACGAGGTAGTCGAGCGCATCCGCGCCGCAGTCGAGACCGGCGCAAAGGCCTACTGGGTCTGTCCCCTGGTAGAGGAGTCCGAGCTTCTCGATGTCGCCGCAGCCGAAGAACGCTACACTGCACTTCGCGCTGAGCTTGGGCCTATCGTCGGGCTGGTGCATGGCCGCATGAAGCCTGCCGACCGCGATCCGGTAATGGCGCGCGTCATTGCCGGCGATCTCCGAGTTCTCGTCGCCACCACGGTCATCGAGGTCGGGGTCGATGTCGGCGATGCGACAATCATGGTCATCGAGCACGCCGAGCGCTTCGGGCTTGCCCAGTTGCATCAACTCCGTGGACGGGTCGGGCGAAGCGATCGGCCATCGGTCTGCCTCCTTCTCTACAAGCCGCCGCTCGGACCAGTCGCCCGGGACCGCCTCGCCATCATGCGCGAGACCGAAGACGGATTTCGCATCGCGGAAGAAGATCTGAGACTGCGCGGCGGTGGCGAAATCCTCGGCACGCGCCAATCGGGGGCTCCGGGCTTTCGCATCGCCCGGCCCGAGGTACATGCCGACCTGATGGAGACGGCACGCGATGACGCACGCCTGGTGGTCGAAACCGATCCGAACCTTTTGAAGGAACGCGGCGCTGCCCTTCGCGCCCTCCTCTATCTTTTCGGCCGCGACGACGCGATCAGGCTGATCAGGGCCGGCTGAGCACCCCCTTGCCCCAGCGGCAAGCCAGGCTATTCCACTGTCGCATTCTTGCGCGCCTGTTGCGCGGCACGGGCGTTCATGGCGAGGGCCTGCATGCGGGTTTGCGGATCCCCGATGTCTGGCTGGATCAGCCCGGCGGACATGATCAGTTTTGCCGCCGCTTCGACGGTGATGTCGAGTTCAATGACCTCTTCCTTCGGCACATAGAAGAAGAATCCCGTCGTCGGGTTGGGCGTGCACGGAAGAAAAGCGGACACGTAGTCATCGCCGCCGGGTAGCCGGCTCGTGATCTGCGATCCGGGTTGGCTGGACAGGAAAACCAGCGACCACATGCCCGGCGACGGATATTCGACCATCGCCACTTTGCGGAAGGTCGAACCGGACTGGGAGAACAGCGTCTCGAAAACCTGCTTTAGGCCACGATAGAGCGGCCGGACGATCGGCATCCGCTCCAGAAGCGTTTCCCCGGCGGTGACCAGGCGCCTGCCAACCAGGTTGGCGGTCAAGAACCCGAGCAAGGTCAACGCCAGCAGCGCGACGACCAGCCCGAAGCCCGGCAGCGGGAATGGCAAATAGGTCTCCGGACTGTACCGCGCCGGAATGAGCGGCTTGATGCGGTTGTCTACCCAGCTCACGAAAGACCAGATGATCCATGCGGTGATGCCGACGGGTGCGGCAATCACCAGCCCGGTCAGGAAGTAGTTCCGTAGCCGTGCGGCGCCGCTCCCGCCCGCGCGGCGCGGGTCTCCGGAGCCCGGAACAAGCGGCTCGCCGGTCGTGCTCATGATGCGCGTTTCCCTTTGCCGCCGAAGCAATCTGTCGAGTCTAGCCGATCAGCGCCGAAATCGGGAAATGTCGCGACGAGCTATTCCACGGTTACGGATTTTGCCAGATTGCGCGGCTGGTCGACATCCGTGCCCATGAAAACGGCGGTGTGATAGGCCAGAAGCTGCACCGGAATCGCATACACCAGCGGCGTGATGGTCGAGGGCATCTCGGGCAGGATCAGCGATTCGAGAGTCTCGATGGCCGCGGCCTCGCTCCCTTTCGAATCGCTGACGAGAATGATCCGCCCGCCCCGCGCCGCCACTTCCTGCATGTTCGAAACCGTCTTGTCGAAAATCCGGTCGTACGGGGCGATCACGACAACCGGCATGGTCTTGTCGATCAGCGCGATCGGTCCGTGCTTCAGTTCGCCGGCCGCGTAACCCTCGGCGTGGATGTAGCTGATCTCCTTCAACTTCAGCGCGCCTTCCATTGCGATCGCATAGGAGGTACCGCGGCCCAGATAGAGGACGTGGTGAACCTGCGCGAGGCCGCGGGCAAGCTGCTCGATCTGCGGCTCAAGGCGAAGCGCCTGACTCATGAAGCGCGGCACCTCGCTGAGGGCTCGCACCAGATTTTGCTCGTCAGCATCAGAGAGGAATCCGCGCGCCTTGCCGGCGGCCACCGCCAGCGCGGCAAGCACGGCCAGTTGCGATGTAAATGCCTTTGTCGACGCGACGCCGATCTCGGGTCCGGCCAGCGTCGGCAGGACGAAATCGGCTTCACGCGCGATCGTCGACTCCTGCACGTTGACGATCGCCGCCACCTGCTGCCTCTGGCTCCGGGCATAGCGGAGTGACGCGAGCGTATCGGCCGTCTCGCCCGATTGGGAAACCACGATCGACAATCCGTTCGGGCTTAGCGGCTGTTCCCGATAGCGAAACTCCGACGCGATATCGATATCCACCGGAAGGCGCGCGAAGCGCTCGAACCAGTATTTGCCGACGAGGCCGGCATAGTGGGCGGTGCCGCACGCCGTGATCGACAGGCGGTCGAGGCGGGTGAAGTCGACCGTGAAGTCCTTCGGCAGCGCCACTCTTCCGGCCGTGAAGTCGAGGTAGTGAGCGAGCGTGTGGCCGACCACCTCCGGCTGCTCGTAAATCTCCTTCGCCATGAAGTGACGATGGTTGCCCTTGTCGACAAGCAAACTGGAGGCAAGCGTCTTGACCATCGGCCGCTCAACGACAGCGCCGGCCTCGTCGTGAATCGTCACGCCTTGCCGGGTCATAACGGCCCAGTCGCCATCCGCCAGATAGGTGACCCGGTCGGTGAACGGCGCCAGGGCGATCGCGTCCGAGCCGAAGAACATCTCGCCGTTACCGTGACCGACGGCGAGCGGGCTACCCCGGCGAGCGCCGATCATGAGGTTGTCATTGCCCTCGAAAAGGATCGCCAGCGAGAAAGCCCCCTCGAGCCGGCCAAGGGTGGCCTGCACGGCGTCGGCGGGCGCCATGCCGTTCCGCATATTCTGGGTGACGAGTTGGGCAACTACTTCGGTGTCGGTTTCCGTCGCGAAGACAACGCCCGCTGCCTCCAGCTCGTTCTTCAGCTCGCGAAAATTCTCGATGATGCCGTTGTGAACGAGTGCCAGCCGGTCTGTGGCATGAGGATGGGCGTTGGTCTCGTTCGGCTTGCCATGTGTCGCCCAGCGCGTATGGCCGATGCCACTCCGGCCGGAAAGCGGGGCTCGGGCGAGCTTGTCCTCGAGATTGCGGAGCTTTCCCTCGGCGCGGCGGCGATCGATATGCCCGCCCTCAAGCGTTGCCACACCAGCCGAGTCGTAGCCTCGGTACTCAAGGCGCCTCAGCGCATCGACCAGCAACGGCGCAACCGGCGTCGACCCGAGAATTCCGACTATGCCGCACATTGCCCGACCTCACCCGATTCTGCCGTCCGGCGGACGCTAGCCGCAGGCGGCCGGCACCGGAAATCACTTAGCCCTAACCTTGGAAAAATGACGCGAGCTTGTTATCCCGTGGTTAAGGCTGCCATCAGTCGTGACCTTTTCGGCCGGCGCCCTTGATCGCCCGCCATTTCGCCGGCCAGCCGGGCTTGTTGACCTGGCGGCCACGGGCGACAGCCAGAGCCTCGTCCGGCACGTCCTCGGTGATGACGCTGCCCGAGGCGACATAGGCGTTGCGGCCGATGGTGACCGGGGCGACGAGGGCACTGTTCGAGCCGATGAACGCGCCTTCTCCGATCTCGGTATGGTGTTTGTCGACCCCGTCATAATTGCAGGTGATGGTCCCTGCCCCGATATTGGCGCCTGCGCCAATATGAGCGTCACCGATGTAGGTCAGATGGTTGACCTTGGCGCCCTCGTCGATGCCGGCGTTCTTGATCTCGACGAAGTTGCCGATCCGGGCTTTTTCGCCGATGACGGCGCCCGGCCGCAGGCGTGCGTATGGCCCGATGACCG
>JBDTLN010000185.1:0-5274 GCA_039934795.1 Bauldia sp.
GGCGATGATGGCTTGCGCGAACTCCTGGTAGAGGTTGGCGAAGGCCATCAGGTACCCCTCGGGGTGTCCGGCGCTGATGCGGGTCGCTGATCTGGTGGCGTCGGCGTAGCAGTCATGGCCGTGGGCGAGGCGCATCGCCGGCCCGCCGAGGGGCGTGTGCCAGAGGATGTCGCCGTCCTCCTGCCACCAGGTGAGGTTCCCGGTCTCGCCGTAGATCTTCATGGTGAGGCCGTGGTCGTTGCCAGCGGCGACATAGCTGGTCCAGAGGCGGCCCTGCACGCCGTCGCCGAAGCGGGCGGTGATGTAGCAATTGTCGTAAACTTCGCGGCGGGCAGCGAAGGTCGTCATCACGGCGGAGACCCGTTCCGCCCTGAGGCCCGTGATGTAGCCGGCCATGTGGTAGGCGTGCGAGCCGCACTCGCCGAGTAGGCCGGTCTTGCCGGCAAGCTCGGGCCGGAAGCGCCAGTGGCGTCTTGCCGGGTCGTCCGGCTCGACGACGAGCGCGGGCGCGCCGACGCTGAACTCGGCCTCGATCAGGCGCACTGTGCCGATGGCGCCGGCCTCGACCATGGCGCGCGCCTGCCGGACCATCGGGTAGCCGGTGTAGCAATGGCCGAGGCAGAACAGGCGGCCGGTGCGCTTGACCGTCGCGGCAAGGTCGCGCGCCTCGGCGAGATCGTGGGTCATCGGCTTCTCGCACAGCACGTCGAAGCCGCGCTCGAGGAAGGCGCGGGCGACGGGCAGGTGCAGGCGCGGCGGCGTCGCCACCACGACGAGGTCGATGCGGTCGGGGCGGGCGGCCTCCTTCTCCAGCATGTCGCGCCAGTCGGTGTAGATGCGGTCGGGCGCCAGCAGCTCCTGACGACCCGAGGCGGCAGCGATCTGCGGGTCGATCGACATGGCGCCGGCGACGAAGTCGCAGAAGCCGTCGGTGCGCATGGCGGTGAGGTGGGTGCGGCCGATCACCGAATCCGCGCCGCCGCCAACCATGCCGACACGCACGCGCCGGCCAAGGGCTTCGAGGAGGGTGCGGTCCATCTTCCATTGTTTCCGACCGGCAGCACCGACGCCGTCATTCCGACGAAAGCCGGAATCCAGGGGCAGGAAGGCCCGGCGTTGCGCGTCGCCCCTGGACCCTGACTTTCGTCAGGGTGACGGAAGAAGCTATTTGATCGCCTTCCACTTGCCGGTCTTGCCCGATTCGAGGATCGCGTCGCAGACGATGGCCGTCTCCAGCGCGTCGCGGAAGGTCGGCGCGGCGGGCTTGCCGGTGGCGAGGCCCTCGAGGAAATCGGCGACGGTGTGGATGAAGGAGTGCTCGTAGCCGATGGTCAGGCCCGGCACCCACCATTTGCCCAGATAGGGATGGTCCCCGTCGGTGACGAGGATCGAGGTCCAGCCGCGCATGTTGCTCGGCTGGCTGTGGTCGAACCAGTCGACGCGGTTGAGGTCGTGGAGGTTCCAGCCGAGCGAGCCGTGCTCGCCGTTGATCTCCATGGCGTAGAGCGCCTTGTGGCCGCGGGCGTAGCGGCTCGCCTCGAACATGCCGAGCGAGCCGTTCTTGAAGCGCGTCAGCACCGCCGAGGCGTCGTCGATGCCGACCGCCTGCACCTTGCCGGTGTCGGCATGCTTCCGCTTCTTGATGAAGGTCTCGGTCATCGCGGTGAGCGTGTCGATCGAGCCGTTGATCCAGATGGCGCCGTCGATGCAATGGGCGAGGAGGTCGCCGGTGACGCCGGAGCCGGCCGCCTCGACGTCGAGCCGCCAGGTGCCGGCGCCGCCCTGCGGCACGTCAGGCGAGATGGTCCAGTCCTGCAAAAACTTCGAGCGGTAGTGGAAGATCTTGCCGAGTTTGCCCGAGGCGACGATCTGCTGGATGAACGCCACGGCCGGGATGCGGCGGTAGTTGTACCAGACGAGATTGGGAACGCCGGCCTTCTCCACGGCCTTGACCATGGCAAGGCCCTCTTTCGCAGTGCGCGCCAGCGGCTTCTCGCAGAGTACCATCTTGCCGGCCTTCGCCGCGGCGATGGCGATCTCCATGTGGAGGTCGTTCGGCGTGCAGATGTCGATGGCGTCGATGTCCTTGCGGGCGATGAGCTTCTTCCAGTCGGTCTCGACCGACTCGTAGCCCCACGAGCCGGCGAAGGCCTCGGCCTTGCGCTTGTCGCGCGCCGCGACGGCCTTGAGCACCGGGCGGTAGTCGAGGTCGAAGAAATTGTTGACCTTGCGATAGGCGTTGGAATGGGCCCGGCCCATGAAGCCGTAGCCGACCATGCCGATATTCAGTGCTTTCCTTGGCATTGTTCTCCCCCGATCTTGTTATTTATTCGCGCCAGCCATGGGCATCGCGGACCTTCATCATGGCGCCGAGAATGTCGTTCCAGGTCTGCTGCTCCATCATCATGGCGTTCGGGAACATGCAGCCGTCCCAGCAGATGTGGCGCATCGTCTTCGTCAGGTTGCCCATGTCGTCGCGCAGCCAGTAGCCGGCGTGCTTGACGATATCGAGCCGGCCGTTCTTGTCGTTGACCGGGACATGCCGCCCGGTGGTGGCGTGATAGCCGCTGCCGAGGGTGGTGCCGTCGTTCTGGGCGACGTGGAAATCGTAGGTCCACGGCCGCAGCGCATCGGCCACCGCCTTGTAGGCAGCGTCGAGGGCCGCCTTGTCCGACCAGTCGTGGTCCTTGGGCAGGAGCCGGTCCTTCTCGGCGTTGGCGCCAAGCACGAAAAGCATCGAATGGGCCATGTCGCACTGGTAGCCGACGACGCCCGGCATGCCGACCATCTCGAGAAGCTTCACGTTCTCACGCCAGGAATGCATCCCGCCCCAGCAAATCTCGCCCTCGGCGACGAGAAACTCGTCATGGTCCGCGGCGATCTTGCCGGCCTCGCGGAACGTCTCGGCGATGCGTCGCGTGTTCTCCTCCGGGTCCTTGTCCCATTCCTCGACACTGACCGAGGAGTCGATGCGGATGCCGCCGCTCTGCCGGATGCCGATGTCGCGAAGCTGCTTGCCGATGACGCAGGCCTTGCGGAGTTGGGAAAGAAAGAGCTTGCGATCTTCCGGCGAGCCAGCCGCCGAGGCGCCCCCGGTCGCGGTCCAGATCGGCGCGACGAGCGAGCCGACTTCCAGCCCGTAGCCGGCGATCTTGTCGGCGACCTTCTTGACCGCGTCGCGGTCGCTGTCGATGTCGAAATGGGGCAGGGCGACGAAGAGGTCGACGCCGTCGAACTTTTGCCCGTCCACTTCGGCCGCGGCGGTCAGCCGGAGGAGCGTATCCATGTCGATCGGCGGCTCGGCGTCGGGCCCGCCCTTGCCGACGAGACCCGGCCACATGGCGTTATGGAGTTTCGGAAAATTGTTCTGGCTAGCCATCTATATCCCTCCGGCGTTTGTTCTTGCTTGTCTTTTGTCCTGATTTTTCCGGCCGGCAATGTCAAGCCAAGAGCTCAGGCACTCCAGTCTTCGCACTTGAGCCCGGGCACGCGGGCGAATTCGCGCATGTTGGCGGTAACGAGCACTGCGTTGCGGCGCCGGGCCTGAGCGGCGATGAGAATGTCATAAGGGCCGATGGGGGTGCCGGCCCGGTTCAACGCGGCCCGGATATCGCCGGCTTCCCGAGCATCCTCGGGCTCGAACGGCAGTGCCTCAACCGGGCTGGAGACAAACGCTTCGAGCTTATGAGCGTTTCCAACTTGCCGCTGGCTGTTAGAACTGCCGTACCAGAGCTCGTACAATACGATCGTTGAAACCGCGAATGCCTGGCCGCGTCCAAGTTCAATCTCAAAGTGCGCGCGGACAGGCGATGCCCGCCCGCTCAGCAGGGCGATGACGGCGTTGGTGTCGAGGCAGATCATGTCTCGTCGTCGAATATGACTCTGTCGGGCGGCATTGGCGGTTGCTCGCGACCCTCCGGCATGAACGGTACATCGCCATAGGCATCGAGGCGCTTGAACCAGGCCGCGACATCAAACGCCGCGGGTTCAAGAATGACCTTCTCGCCCTCGCGGCGGATGTTGACTTCCTTCCCCTCAAACTGAAATTCCTTGGGAAGCCGCACGGCCTGGCTACGGCCGTTCATGAACAGCTTTGCTTTGACGGTCTTGTTCATCATCCGGCACCCTTGATAGATACCATTGGTATATACCAGCGACTGCCGGGCTATTCAAGGTTTGGCGGTGGCTCATTTTCGAAGCATCTTCCACGGCGCCTCGCCAGCCACGTCGACCACTTCGTATCCCACGGCGCCGACGCAGGGGCCGAGGATCGCGACGATTTTCGCATCCGTATCGCCGACATTGAACGAAGCGTGGACCATATCTGCCGGGATGAAGGCGCAATCGCCGGGACCGAGGGCGCGCTTTTCGCGATCGACCCATTGCTCGACCTTGCCGGCGACGACGAAGATGACTTCCTCCTGGTCGGGATGCTTGTGGAAGTCGTGGCCCTTGCCGGGCGAGAGCGTCACGTCGATGACGGTGAGCTTTTCCGCTCCGGTGCTCGGCGGATTGCTCAGCCAGCCGAGCTTGCCCCAGTCGTTGATCTCCGGCGTCACCTCGCGGGCGAGCACGAATTTTCCGGCCATCTCTGGTTCTCCTTCAATCTGCGGCAAGGCGGTCTTCGGGATCAGAAGCTCAGGCCCTTGAAGCGCCGGGTCTGCTCGGTGAGGGCGGCCTCGACCGGCAACCGCTCCATGCTCGAGGCGCCGTAGAAGCCGTGGCAGCGGCGGCAGTGCTTGAGGATGTAGCCGGCGTCCTCAGGCATGGCGATCGGCCCGCCATGGCAGAGCATGACGATGTCGCGGCGAACGTCGAGGGCGGCATCGACGATGGCGTCGATCGCCACGACGCAATCATCGAGGCTTTTCGCCGAGGTCGCGCCGATGGCGCCGCCGGTGGTTACGCCCATATCGGTGACGATGACGTCGGCGCCGGCCTTGGCCATCGCCCGCGCCTCGTCCGGATTGAATACGTAAGGGGTGGTCAGCAGGTCGAGCGCGTGGGCTTGCTCGATCATCTCGACCTCGAGGCCGAAGCCCATGCCGGTTTCCTCAAAACTCGTCCGCATGACGCCGTCGAAGAGGCCGACGGTCGGAAAGTTCTGGACGCCGGAGAAGCCCATCGCCTTCAACTCGGCGAGGAACTGCGGCATCAGCACGAACGGGTCGGTGCCGTTGACGCCGGCCAGCACCGGCGTGTGCCTGACCACCGGCAGGACCTCGCGCGCCATGTCCTTGACGATTTCGTTGGCGTTGCCATAGGCGAGCAGCC
>JBDTLN010000186.1:0-5255 GCA_039934795.1 Bauldia sp.
GATGGCGTTGGCGGCGAACGCGTTCCTCCGCCTCGCGCACCGTCCGCTCGTACTGGCCGCGGCGCGCTGCGACTTCCGCCAGTTCGCCGGTCAGGGCAGCGAGGTCGCGCTCGCTCTCGGTCAGCGCGGTTTCCGCGCCGCGCCGCCGCGCCGCCGCGCTGTTCCGCCGCTCGGCCATTGCCGCGTTGGCGGCTTCGAGGCCTTGCTCCTCCTCGTCGAGCCGGGCAACGATGGCGCCGTTGTCGGCAACCATCCGCTCCTCGCGGGCGATATCGTCGGCAAGTTGCGCCAGCCGCCGGTCGAGTTCGCCGAGACGCTCCTTGACGCGCGCTTCCTCGCTGTCGAGGGCGTCGCGCGCCACAATGATCCGCTGCAGCGCCGCGCTGGCGCGCGCCGCGATGTCGCGAAGCTCGGGGAGGGCGCTTGCCGCTACCGCCTGGTCGCGGGCAGCCGTCGCCTGCGCGTCGGCCCGCTCGTCGGCAAGCCGCGCCGCTTGCGCCCCCGCGGCCGCGGCCTCGGCCAGCGTGGCACTGGCCCCCGTCCAGCGCAGGTGCAGCACCGTCGCTTCCGCCTTGCGAATCTCTCCGGACAGGTTGCGATAGCGCACCGCCTGCCGCGCCTGCCGCTTCAGCAGTTCATACTGTGTTTCGATCTCGGCGATCACATCGTCGAGCCGGGCAAGGTTCTGCTCCGCGGCGCGCAGCCGCAACTCGGCCTCATGCCGCCGGTTATGCAGTCCCGAGATGCCGGCGGCTTCTTCCAGGAGCGCGCGCCGCTGCGTCGGCTTGGCGGCGATCAGCTCGCCGATCCGCCCCTGCCCGACCATCGCCGGCGAATGCGCGCCCGTCGAAGCATCTGCGAACAGGAGCTGCACATCGCGGGCGCGAACATCGCGGCCATTGACGCGATAGATCGAGCCGGCCTCGCGTTCGATCCGCCGGCTGACTTCCAGCGTTTCGGAATCGTTGAATGCCACCGGCGCGCTGCGGCTCGAATTGTCGAGCACAAGGGTGACTTCAGCGGCGTTGCGTGCCGGGCGGTTGAGGCTGCCGGAGAAAATGACGTCGTCCATCTCCGAGGCGCGCATGTTCTTGTGCGAGCTTTCGCCCATCACCCAGCGCATCGCCTCGACGAGATTGGACTTGCCGCAACCATTCGGCCCGACGATGCCGGTCAGGCCCGGCTCGATCGGAATTTCGGTTGGCTCGACGAAGGACTTGAACCCGAGGACTCGAAGGCGCGTAAACTTCACCGGTCATGCTCCAAGAAGCGCGGCCGGCGCGGATTTTTTGGCGCAGCCGGCTGCCCGGCTGCGCCGGGCGAATCAGAGGTAAGGCGCCAACAGCTTATCGATTTCGGCGATCGACATCTCGCCGCGCTCCATCTTCCCATTGAAGAAGAAGGTGGGCGTTGCCTCGACCTTGAACGTCTCGGCCCCGCGCGTCCGCACCCAGTTGATGCCGTCGGCGATCTTCTGGTCGGTAAGGCAGGCCTCGAACGAGGCCTGCGTGAATCCGGCCTGCTTGACGACGCCGAGAAGCGCCGTCTTCGGATCGTCCACGAAAGCCCATGTCTTCTGGGTATCGAAGAGGAGATCGACGATCGGGAAATAGCGCTCCGGCGGGGCGCAGCGCGCCAGGGCAATGGCCGCCAGCGCCAGCGGGTCGAGCGGGAATTCGCGGAAAATAAAATAGACCTTGCCGGTGTCGATGTATTTCTTCTTCAGCTCCGGATAGACCTCCGAGTGGAAGCGCTGGCAATGCGAGCAAGTCATTGAGGCGTACTCGACGATGGTCACCGGCGCCTTCGGATCGCCAAGGGCCCGATCGCCGAGCGGCCCCGGCGTCATCAGGTCGCTGCCCGTCGTCGGCGCTGTCTGTGTCGTTTCGGCGGTCTGGGTCGGTGCCGGTTGGCCGGCCGGCGCAGTCGTCTCTTTCGCAACCGATGTCGCGGCTGGATCCGTCGTTGCCGCAGGCGCCGCGGTCGAGGTGGCAGCGATCGGCAGCACCGGATTCTGGTCGCCGCGGGTGAAGAAGAAGATCGCCGCCCCGGCGACGATGACCACGATCGCCGCGAGGATGGGTGCAAGCTGCTTGGAGTTCATCGATGCGCTGCTTTCGAAAGAGGCCGGGAGAGGTGCGGAGTGTGCCGCAAGTCGGCGAAACTGCACAGGCCAAATATGGCGTTTGTTCGCCGGTGCTTGTCACAAGTCCTTGAGGGGTTTGGCGAGAACGCCGCGCCCCAGCCGGTCGAGCGCTGCCCGCAGCGCGTCGCTCTCGACCGGCGCGATCGTCCTCGCCAGAGCCGCTTCCGCTTCGTGCTCAATCGCGGGCGATCTCGTTTCGACGCTGCGAGAGGGGCGCGTCACCGGCGCCTGGACGAGTCGAATCCGGGTGATCGCCGCGTAGCCGAAGAAACTGTTGAGACGCTCGATGATCTGCCCGATTTCGTGCTGTATCAGCACCGCCCGGGGCCCGTCCACGCGCATATGGAGCGTGCCCGCGCCCGTTCCATCACCACTTTCGCGCGGCCAGGTGATCTTCTCAGGTGCCGTGAACTCGGCGTTGCGCCGGCCCACGATGTCGGGCCAGGAAGCCAGCAAATCCGCGGTGGCAAAGCCCCTTTTCGCCGCCACCGGATCGAGTGCCTTGCCGACCAGTTCGGCCAGTTTGACCGCTCCTCGCCGCCGCTGACTTCCGCCATTCTCCGCCATCCGATTCTTCTGCCACGCTTCCCGCCCGAACGAAAGCCGATACTATTGTCGCGGCCAAACTCCACCGCCAAAATACACGTAAGTTCAATGGCTTAGATGATATGACATCGCCTTGACACGCTCCGGGGCCGCAACTATTGTGCGCGCGGCTTTGGAGGGTATGGCGGGATTCTGACGGGGTCTCTTCAGCCTTTGCGGCAGGGGTCTGATGCGCCACAAGGACGGTAAGTCCGACCCCCAAGCCGCTGAGGATGCTGCACTTTCCGGAAGGCTGCGCGATCTCGACAAACGGCTCGGCGAAAACCGCGCCGCGCGGGGTCGTGGTGTCGATGAACGGCCGGAGCCACCGCGCGCCGGCGCCGCTCTGGCGATGCGCATGGCGGCCGACTTCGTCGCCGGCATCCTGGTCGGGGCGGCGATCGGCTGGGGTGTCGATCAGCTCTTCGGCACGTGGCCATGGGGGCTTGCCGTGTTCCTGCTTCTGGGATTCGCGGCGGGAATCCTTAGTGTGATACGAACCTCCGGCGTAGCCCGGGCACCCGCCGGCGGTGGCGATGGCTTCGCTCCGCCAGCCAAGGACGACGAGGAAGACTAGCTTGGCCTACGATCCCATCCATCAGTTCCACATCGAGAAGCTCATCCCGATCGAGATCGGTGGCGTCGACCTCTCCTTCACAAATTCCTCCTTGTTCATGGCGCTGACCGTGGCCGGCGCGTCGGCTTTTCTTCTCCTCGCAACTCGCAACCGGCGCCTCATCCCCTCGCGCGGCCAGTCCGCGGCGGAACTCACCTATCAGTTCGTCGAGAATACCCTGAAGGACAGTGCCGGCAGCGCCGGCATGAAGTTCTTCCCCTTCGTCTTCACGCTCTTCATGTTCATTCTGGTCGCAAATCTGTGGGGCATGTTCCCCTACTTCTTCACGGTGACGTCCCACATTATCGTCACCGCGGCTTTGTCCCTGACGGTCATAATCGTCGTGCTGTTCTACGGCTTCTGGAAGAACGGCCTTGGCTTCCTCAAGCTTTTCGTGCCGAGCGGCGTGCCGAAGGTGCTTCTGCCCTTCATCACATTGATCGAGGTTCTCTCGTTCATCTCGCGGCCGATCAGCCTGTCGATCCGGCTTTTCGCCAATATGCTTGCCGGCCATATCACTTTGAAGGTTTTCGCCGGCTTCGTCGTCGCGCTGGGATCGGCCGGGTTCCTCGGCATTCTGGGGGCCATCCTGCCGCTCATCGCCACCGTGGCGCTGACCGCGCTGGAGTTTCTGGTGGCCGCGCTTCAGGCCTACGTCTTCGCCATCCTCACTTGCCTCTACCTTAACGACGCCATCCACCCCGGCCACTAGGCGCCGCGGCAATCGATCCCTTCACAGGAGCACTCAGAACATGGAAGCGGAAGCAGCAAAGTTCCTCGGCGCCGGTATCGCCTGCATCGGCATGGGCACCGCGGGCATCGGCCTCGGCCACATCTTCGGCAACTACCTCGCCGGGGCGATTCGCAATCCTGCAGCCGCCGACGGCCAGTTCGGCCGCCTGATCTTCGGCTTCGCCGTGACCGAGGCGCTCGGCATCTTCTCGCTGCTCATCGCTCTCATTCTCCTGTTCGGCTAGACCGCAGCCGGTTTCGGCCGCCGGCGGTTGGTCGCTGGCGGCGAAGGGAGACAAGAGAATGGCCGAAACGCAAGCCCCGATACCCGACGCGGTCGGCGATCCGACTCCGATCGGGCCGGGAACGCTGGTGGAGACACCGGCCGAGCACAAGTCGTTCCCGCCTTTTGACGCGTCGACCTTTGCTTCCCAGCTTTTGTGGCTGGCCATCACCTTCGTCCTTCTCTTCTGGATCCTCTCCAAGTTCGCGATCCCGCGTATCAAGGGCATCCTCGCGGACCGCCGTGATCGCATTGCCGGCGACCTCGATGCCGCCGAGAAGATGAAGCTTCAGTCCGAGCAGGCCATCGCCAACTACGAGAAGGCCCTCGCCGAGGCGCGCGCCAACGCCAATCGTATTGCCGAGGGCGCCCGCGACGAATCCAAGGCGGCGTCGGCCAAACAACGGGCCGTCATCGAGGCCGGTCTCGGCAAGCAGTTGGCCGAGGCCGAGGCCCGGATCGCGACGATCAAGAGCCGCGCCGTGGCCGAGGTGGGCACCATCGCGGGCGAAGCCACCGAGGCGGTTGTAGCCGCGCTCACCGATGCCAGCGTATCCCGTCAGGAAATCGAAACCGCCGTCGCCGCGGCTATGAACCGGTAGGAGAGCGGCGATGTTCGAAGCACCGTTTTGGGCCCTTGTCGCGCTCGTCCTTTTCTTTGGCGTGCTAATCTACATGAAAGTGCCCGGCACCCTTGCCGGCAGCCTCGACAAGCGTGCCGCCGATATCCGCAAGGAGCTCGATGAGGCGCGGCGCCTCCGCGAGGAGGCCGAGGCACTCCTCGCCGAATATCAACGGAAGGCCCGCGACGCCGCCAGCGAAGCTGCCCAGATCATCGACCAGGCGAAGCGCACACTTCGACCGCCGCGCTGAAGGCCTCGAAATAGCGACTC
>JBDTLN010000187.1:0-5207 GCA_039934795.1 Bauldia sp.
GCCGAGTTGAAACGCCTCGGGTTGGAGGCGGACCGCCTGGCGCTGGTCGGCTTCAGCCAGGGCACCATGATGGCGCTGCACGTCGCACCGCGGCGCGCTGCGCCCGTCGCGGGCGTCGTCGGTTATTCGGGGTTGCTTGCCGGACCGGAGCACCTTGAAGCGGAAATTCGCTCGAGGCCGCCCATGCTTCTCGTTCACGGCTCCGACGATCCGCTCATCCCGGCGGCTGCCATGCAACAGGCCGCCAGCACTCTCGGCGCGGCCGACGTCGACGTGGAATGGCACATCCGGCCCGGCCTCGGGCATGGCATCGACCCGGAGGGGCTGGACCTCGGTGCGACTTTCCTGCGACGGGTGTTGGGGTGACGCGCCGCAGGGCGACGGTCGCGCGTTATGCCAGCCAGAGAAGAAGCAGCGCCAGCGCGGCGGGGGCCGCCTGGATGAACAGGATGCGGCGGCTGACCGACCAGGCGCCATACGCGCCGGCGACCACGATGCAGGCGAGGAAGAAGCTCTTGATGTGGAGCGCGACCGTCGCGTCCTGGTAGAGCAGTCCCCAGATGAGGCCAAAGGCGAGAAAGCCGTTGTAAAGGCCCTGATTGGCGGCAAGGACCGCGGAATCGCGCGCCTTGTCCAGCGTGTTGCCAAATGTCCTGAGGCCAAGCGGCCTGGTCCACAGGAACATTTCGAGGATCAGGAACCAGATGTGGAGAAGCGCGACGATCCCGACGAGGATATTTGCCGCGATCAGCATCGGTCAGGTCTCCAGGTGCGGGCCGAGAAGGGTGAGGTCGGCAGCCGACATGCGGTCGGAAGCCGTCAGCGCCTGGTGCCAGTATGGGTAGGCGAGGGGGAGGAGGCTCACCTTGTCGAGCCGGGCGCGCTCTTCAGGCTCAAGCTTTACGTCGATCGCCTTCAGATTCTCCTTGAACTGCTCGTCCGTGCGACCGCCGATGATGATCGAGGACACGGCGGGCCGACCGAGGGTCCACGCGATGGCGACCTGCGACGGCGTCACACCCTTTCCCGCGGCGATGGCCTTCAGTTCGTCAACGATGCGGAAAAGGCGATCCTCGTCATGGACCGGCGGCTCCTTGAAGCCGATGACGTGACGCGACCCGGCCGGTCCGGTCATGCCACGGCCATACTTGCCGGACAGCAGGCCGCCGGCGAGCGGCCCCCAGACGAGGATGCCAAGGCCCTCGGAGAGGGAGAGGGGCACCAGTTCCTGCTCCGCTTCGCGCGAAAACAGCGTGTAGTGGATCTGCTGGAAGACGAAGCGCGGCCAGTCATGGAGCGTCGCGACGCCGAGCGCCATCATGACGTGCCAGGCGGAGAAGTTGGAAACGCCGACATAGCGTATCTTGCCGGCGGCAACGAGCCGCTCCAGCGCTTCCATCGATTCCTCGATGGGCGTCAGGCCGTCCCACTGGTGAAACTGGTAGAGGTCGATCCAGTCGGTCTTGAGGCGGCGGAGGCTGGCCTCGCACTGATTCATGATGTGGTGGCGGGACAGGCCGCGGTCGTTCGGCCCGGAGCCCATTGGAAAGCGCACTTTGCTGCCGATCAGCACCGAGGCACGCCGGTTGCCGAGCGCTTCGCCCAGAATCTCCTCGGTATCGCCGCCGCCATAGGCGTTGGCCGTGTCGAACAGGGTGATGCCGGCGTCGAGGCAGAGGTCGACGTGACGCTGTGCTTCCTTGACGCCGTTGAAGAACATGGGGCTCGTCTTCGGGTCGGCGCGGCCAAAGGTGGCGGTGCCCATCGAGAGGGCAGACACCTTCAGGCCAGAACGGCCAAGCAACCGGTATTCCATGATTTTTTCCCTTGGGATTCACCCGAACGCGCGTTTGCCTATAGCGCGCCGGGCGCGCCATGTCAGCCGCGCCCCGGATTGTCGACAGCTTCAGTGCAGGCTCGGGCTCTTCAGGTAGCGGTCACGGTCGCCTGAGGCGATGATGAGGTCCATGACTTCGCCGTCGCGGAGGATTGTCAGCGGTATGTCGACGCCGGCGTCTCCCTGCCGCCAGATGCCGCGGAAGAGCTCGGCAAGCGCTCCCACTTTCTTGCCGGCAACGGCAAGCACGATGTCGCCGGTCCGTATTTTCGCCTTTGCCGCGGGGCCTTTGCCGGCGATGCCTGCGATGACGATGCTCTCGTCGATCTCTGTGGCGTAGAGGCCGAGCCAGGGGCGAGGCGGCCGGTTTGGTCTGCCGAGGGTCAGGAGATCCTCAAGGATCGGCTTCAGCGCATCGATCGGCACATACATGTTGAGCGGCACGTTGGAGCCGTCATCGCGGCCATGCTGCAACTGCAGCGAGCCAATGCCGAGAAGGTCCCCGGCCGGGCCGATCAGCGCCGTGCCGCCCCAGAAGGGATGGGCTGGCGTGGTGTAGAGCGCATCGGGGAGAACATATTCCCAGTATCCGGCGAATTCCTGGCGGGAGGCGATGCGGGCGGCGACCGAATGGGCGCGCCCGCCGGAGCCGCCGGCGACAACCCGTGTGCCGAGTTCGGCGGCTGACGAGTGGCCGAGAGGCATGGCCGGGATCTCGAGCTTGCCGAGGGCCTGGACGAGGCCGAAGCCGGTCTCCTGATCGTAGCCCAGCACCGTGCCGCCGACGACCCGACCGTCATTGGTGGACAGCCAGATCGTCTCCGCCTCGGTGATGAGATAGCCGATCGTGAGAACGACGCCACGTTCGCGAATGAGGACGCCATGTCCACCGCGCTCGGTACCAAGCACCTCGGCGGTGAAGGCATCGGAGGGCACCGTGGCGCTCATGCTGACGACCGAACGAAGCGTCTCGTCGAGGTCGAAGGAAAAATCGCCGGGCTTCGGGGTGAGGGACTCGGGAATGCGATAGCTGGGCGGTGGCATTGGCCATTCTGTCGGTTGATGGAGTGCGATGTCAGCCCAGAATATAGGCCTCGCGCGATGCTTCTGACGGGCCTTTTGGAACGTCGACGCGGTTTTCGACAACTTTCAACTTATTGTAGCCCGTTGACGAGTGCATACTATATGCGGTGTGCGAGGTTCGCCGGCGTTGTCCTCGGCCCGAGACTAAAAGGGAACGGCACGAAACCGGTTCGCCGCGCCTCGAAATTCGGCTTGGTGCGGTGTGCGTTTTGTCCGCCGCAGGGCGAAACAGTACGCCGTTGCCCGATCTCCGCTTCATCGAGTTATGGTTAACGGTGCAGCGGTCGGCGATACGGTGTGCACCGCTTCCGAAACGGTGTGCGGTTCCGGCGATTTGGTGGCGAAGGATGCTGAACCGAATCGGGTTTGAGGTTTGCCGGCAAACCATAATCTCGACACGCTTTTGCGATGCGCTCGAAAAGTACGGCGGCTGTGGGGCGTTTCTTTGTACCGTTGCGGCGTGGCACGGCGGGGTGCGGGTGATGAAGCGTAACCAATTTGCCGGCCTGTCGAGCAGGGCCGTCTGGCGACTTCTCTGCGAAGCCGCCAAACGCGCCATGGAAGCCGGCGGCTATGAGCTCAATCGCGTGCCCGGGCGCGGGCTCTCCAACCTCTGGCTCTTCGAACGGAACGGCAAGCGCGGCAGCGCCTCGGTCCGGACATCGCGCGATCGCTGGTTTGCCTTTCCGCCGCTGAATGGCGGGGCCAGATGGAAGACGCTCGACGATGTCGACATCGTTCTGGTCGCCGCCGTCGACGACGCCGACAATCCGGAAAAGATTGAGGTCTATATCTTCGACGCCGATGTCGTGCGGACGCGCTTCCGCGCCGCCCATCAGGCGCGTCTTGCCGCCGGTCACCGGGTCAAGGACGATTTCGGCATGTGGCTGAAGCTTGACCGCGACGACCGCGGCCTGCCGACGAGCATTGGCTCCGGTCTTGCCGACCAGCGGCCGCCGGTTGCCATCTATGCGATTGCCGATCTTCTTGCCGTCGAAGGTTCCGCCGTGGCGGTTTCCCCATCGGGGGTGACGCTGGTGCCGGACGAGCCGCCGGCGCTCGGTTGCGGTGCGGAGACGATCTCTCATATTATGGCGGCGGCCCGCGAGCGGGTCGCCCGGCTTGCCGGCGTACGGCTCGAGGCCGTCAAGCTCGACGTCAAGATCGAATATTGACTGTCGCGCGGCCATTCGAGCCCGCCGCGTAACCGTTGCCTGGTTTCATACCGCCGTCATGTGTCTCCCAGACACTTGACCAGATTGAAGGATTCGTGTCGGTTCTGTGTTTATGAACGGTAGCTGGAGTACTTCTTGAACGTCGCCGTTTCGCGTGGGTCCAGCCCGGCCCTGGTCCTCAATGCCGACTACCGGCCGCTGAGCTACTACCCGTTGTCGCTCTGGTCGTGGCAGGACGCCATCAAGGCGGTGTTCCTGGACCGGGTGAATATTGTCGCAGAATACGACGTGGCGGTGCGCAGCCCCTCCTTCTCGATGAGGCTGCCTTCGGTCGTATCTCTGAAAACCTATGTGAAGCCGGCGCGGCACCCTGCCTTCACCCGGTTCAACGTGTTTCTCCGCGACCGCTTCCAGTGCCAGTATTGCGGCGATCGCGACGACCTGACATTCGACCACCTCATTCCGCGATCGCGGGGCGGCCATACGACTTGGGAAAATGTCGTGGCTGCCTGCTCGTCATGCAATCTGAGGAAGGGTGGCAAGCATCCGTCGGAAGCCCGTATGTGGCCTTCGCAATTGCCCTATCAGCCGTCGGTGGCGGACCTCCACAACAACGGACGGCAGTTCCCGCCCAACTATCTCCACGATAGCTGGATGGACTATCTCTACTGGGATACGGAACTCGAGCCCTGACCTCTGACCAGCGGCTCTATCGCTGTTGCGGACCCCAAAAGGTCAGCAACCACCCCAATTGGAAGGTCTATCGGACCCTATAAAGGCGTACGACATTGGCCGAGATCGGCGCATTTCTGTCAATCGTGCTTCTCCGGGAGTTGCTGCTCTCAAGTGGCGCCTCAAAGTTATCGATATGCCAAACAAAGCCATTGCGGGCAGGATAAAGACAGCAGCGATCGGCGCATGTGGGGCTGGGCGGTTTTCGTCAAATGCCTGCGTCCTGACTAACCTTAATAATTAAGCCGGAGTACGCCGGCTCATAACCTGAAGGTCATAGGTTCAAATCCTATCCCCGCAACCACAGAGGTGGTCCCGGTTCCTGACCGCCGCTGCAACATGCAGATCCTTGTGGGTGTCCACTCCGCCGACCACGCTAC